>CAUJKI010000020.1 GCA_963205015.1 Pseudomonadota bacterium | reverse complement strand
TGTCGAGGAGCGCGGACAGGCGATCGGCACTGAACTGCGCCTTGGCCTTTTCCTCGGCGAGCTTTTTCTTGCGCGCTTCATCCTGCTTGCGCTTGATCTCGGCCTGACGCTTGGCCTCGTCGGCTTTGCGCTTGGCTTCCGCCTTGGCCTTCGCTTCCGCCTCGACCCTGGCTTTTGCCTCGGCATCCGCCTTGGCTTTGGCCTCCGCTTCGGCGTGCGCCTTCGCGTCGGCTTCTGCCTTTGCCTTGGCGTCGGCCTCGGCCTTGGCTTTCGCCTCGGCTTCCGCTTTGGCCTGGGCCGCGCGCTTGGCTTCCTCGGCCTGCTGGAGCGCGAGGTCGGCAAGCTTCTGCTCGAGGGCAGCGCGATCGGGTTCAGGTGCCGGCGGCGTCGGAGCGGGAGGTGGCGGCGGGGGCGGCGCCGCCTGCGCCGGCTTGACCGGCTCGGGAGGTGTGGGTGTTGGTTCGGCCTGGGGAGCCGGAGGAGGTGGCGGCGGCGGAGCGACCTGAGGGCGTGGGCGCGGCGCCTCCTTGGGCGTCGGATCGCTCGTAGGGCTCTCCTTGGCCATCGCCTCCTTGAGCGTCGCCGAGCGGCTGCCCTTGGTGATGCGGGTCAGTTCGGACGGCGAGATCATGTCGACGGCGATCGGCTCGATCACCGGTGCCTTCAGCTCCGGCGTCGATTGAATGGACACGATTGTCCAGCCGAGCAGACTCGCGTGCAGCAGAACCGAGACGAGAAGCCCGAAATACACGGCCTCAGCCTCCGCCCTCCACCTCCGTCACGAGGGAGATCTTGCGAAATCCGGCATCACGGATGCGGCCCATCACACGGGCGATGTCGCCATAGCTCACAGCCTTGTCCCCGCGCACGAAGACCGGCTCGTCGAAGCCACCGCGGTTGCCGGCAATGGCTGTCAGCCGCGTTCCGATCTCGTCGAGACGCATGGCTGTCCGCTCCTCCTGGCCGAGATAGACCTCGCCGCGGGCATTGACCGAAACCACGATCGGCTCCTTGTTGGCCTCGAGCTGCTTGCCCTTGGCCTGCGGCAGCTCCAGCGGTACGCCGACCGTGAGCAGCGGCGCCGCGACCATGAAGATGATGAGCAGCACGAGCATGACGTCGACGAACGGCGTGACGTTGATCTCGCTCATCGGCGCGTGGCGGCGCGCGCGGCTGCGTCGGCCGGCCTTGCCTGCCCCGCCCGTATTGATGCTCGCGCCCATGCTCCCTCTCTCCGCTCGCGAGCCCTCAGGTCCGCGTGTCGATCTGGCGCGAGACGATCGCCGAGAACTCGTCGGCGAAGGCCTCGAAGCGCTGCGCGAGGCGTGCCGAATCCGCCGAGAACTTATTATAGGCCATGACCGCCGGAATTGCGGCCAAGAGGCCCAGCGCCGTCGCAAACAGCGCTTCCGCAATGCCGGGCGCGACGACCGCGAGGCTGGTATTCTTGGAGGCGGCGATCGCCTGGAAGCTCGACATGATGCCCCAGACCGTGCCGAAGAGGCCGATGAACGGCGCCGTCGAGCCGACCGTCGCAAGGAACAGGAGACGCCGATCGAGCCGCTCCATCTCGCGGCTGATGGTGACGTCCATCACCTTCTCGACGCGAAGCTGGATGCCTCCGAGCGCGCGGATATTGCCTTCGACCGAGCGCTTCCACTCGCGCATGGCCGCAACGAACAGCGCCGCCATGGACTGTGTCCGGTCGCGGGCGAGGCTCGCGTAGAGCTCCTCGAGGCTCTGGCCCGACCAGAAGAGCTGCTCGAAGCGGTCGGCTTCGCGGCGTGCACGACGGAAGGTGAAAACCTTCTCGATGATGATCGCCCATGACCATACGGACGCCAGCATCAAGCCGACCATGACGATCTGGACGACGACATGCGCCTGCAGGAACAACTCGAGGAACGATGTGCCGCTGCCGTGACCGACCGTAACGATCTTATCCTTGAGGATGTCCGCCGGGTTCATGCTTTGCTCGCTGACGCGGGAGGTTCGGATCGAGGCGGAAATGGCCAAACAACACCAGCCCTCGGGCCTGCAATCCGCGCCTCGTGTGCGCATTGCCGACCGATCGGGCTCAATCTGAGAAACTACGGGCCTGCCTGTCCCCAGGGCCGCTTCTTACGCTCCATTGTGACTAAACTAGGGACTAACTGCCCGGATTCGGCCGCATGTGTCCATGTGCCGCCGGGGCGCCATGAACGATAAACAATTGCGCAGATCGGTCACCGCACGGCGCGCCGCGCGGTCGTTCAACCGCCAGCGAGGCCAGCGCGCAGGCGCTGGCTCAGGCGTTGCGGCTTTCCCGACACAGAGACCAGCACGACGAGCACCTCGGCCTCGAAAAGCGCGATTCCTTTGCGGAGCACGCGCTGCGCGAGGCTCAATGTTGCACCCTTGACCTCGGTGACGCGCGTTTCGACCTCGAGCACGTCGTCGATGCGCGCGGGTTTCAGATATTCGAGCCGCATACGGCGCACGACAAATGCCGAGGGCTCCGCGCCGTCCCCGCCCTCGATCAGCGCGCGGTGCTCGTTGCCGACAAGGCGCAGATAGTCCGAGCGGCCCCGTTCGCACCAGCGCAGGTAGGTCGCGTGATAGACGAGACCTGAGAACTCTGGCTTGCCAACATCGCAACACAGCGGCTTGATTCCATTGGGGCGCTGGAGGGCTATAGCGTGAACAAGCGTAGATTCTCTACGCTCCTTCCATAGCGAGCCGTAGCGCCTTCGGGATCCGTTGCGCCCTTCCGCCTGAGATAAATGCTACCCGCACGCGGGCCGCGACCAAAAGATCGTCTCCGCGTCGACATTCCTGCAGCAGGGTAATCGATGCGCCCTTGACCTCTGCGGGGATTGTGATGACATCAAGCAAGTCGTCCAAGGCCGCTGGTTTTAGGAAATCGATTGTCATTGAACGGACAACGAAGGCGAAGCTTGGCGCATCGTCGTGCGCTTCTTTGAGTAGCTCCCGCTGATTGGTCCCGAGCAGACGCAGGTAATTCGTTCTTCCCCGTTCCATGAAGCGCAAGAAATTGGCGTGATAAACAATCTGGCCGGCGTCCGTATCTTCGAAATAGACGCGGACCTGCATATGATGGCGACCGTCGCGAATTTCTCCGTCAAGAGATGTTGTCACAGAAATATCCACTTGTTGTATATCGGGAACTAATTGACTCGGATCATTATTCTGGCTCGCGGTTGGCCAGTCGACGTCACATGAAGAAACGAAATTGATAGGGAGCGGAGCCCAATCCGTCCATTCGTTTGACAACGCGCGCGAGCGTTTTTGCGTATGCCATGGTCACCGGCAGCATGTCGTACAGTGCGTCGTTGTTCCAATCCATCTTCGCGAGCGCGAGAGCTGACCGGGCGGTTTCGTTCCACGAGCCGTGCCCTGCATGACGGACCAGTCGAATCGGACGAGGCGTGCTGCGGCCGCCTTGGTAATACGAGCGCTCCGCGACGCCTTTTACATCGCCATGCATCCACAGCAGACACTCGCGGTCTCCGAGCGGGATCAGGGTACCACGATCGACCGGATAACCCGTTGGCTTCCCTTTGCCGCTTTGGCGGTCGCGATCGATGCGAACACCTCTCCAGCCGACGTCCTCCACGACCTGCACGAGATCGACCGCTTCGCACAGATGCAGCGCTTCCATGCAGCCGTCGATCTCGTCCTTCTTGAATTCTGTCGTCTTGTGTACCGTCACTCTCCGGGGAGAGCGACCCGAGTGCCGACGTCGGTAGAGATCTAGCGATCGGCCCATCACGCGGAACATCTCCGTCCGGGACATGAACGGATTGTCCCGCTGGACATCGATTTCATGGGCATCGTAGGCGACGAACTCAAGACCCGCCCCTTCCGCATCGAACACTTGGCTACAGCAGGTGACAAAGCGTGGCCGGTCTGACTCGGTCGGACGCAGCGCATAAGAGAGACCGATGTAGGCGGCCTCAGGATCCGAATCTGCGAGTTTCCAGGGAATGCCGCCAGCCTTCGCGTAAATCGCTAGGCCGATCCGCCACATGACGCTCGCACGGTCCGGATAGGCGAGCGCGCGGTCTTCACGGACGAGTTGGATTGGAATGCGTCGCGCTGCGGTAGCGGCCTTCAGGTGGTCATGGAGATCGAAGTCGTCGCCGTCTGCTCCCGTGAACCCGGCTGCCCAGCTTTGCGGGATGTAGATGAAGACAATGTCGAACGCGTCGCGGCGAGCCTCCAACGATCGGATCGCGCGAAGCAAGCGGTCCGCCAGCACGACATGGGGGGTGACTGAGTCCTTCATTTCGCCATCGAGCCGGTCGTCCAGCTCTATATGGCAATCCTTGACCGCGCCCCGCATGTCGAGATTGAACGCTTTGCGGAAACCGGGCCAGGGAGGCAGGTAGTCCTTGCGCTCCGTCGGCTTGTACTGGAACGCCAGTTCCTTCATGAAGCCGTAGAGTCGGTTTCCCTGCCGTGCCGGTGCGATCGTCGCGATCCGGATGGGATCCGGAACAAGACCGGATGAATAGGGCCCGAACCGCAGCAGTCCACGCAAAGGATGGAGATCCACGTCCGACGCGCGGTCTGGATGAAACGCGAGCTTGGCTTCGGGAAAAAACAAATGAGGCGATATCTCGCTGCTCATGCTCGGGCTCTCCCCGAGAAAGCTGTGACATCGCCCAGCCTGAAGGCCGCATTCACACCAGTGCTGATTCCAAGCGCCGGAAGGTCGCGCTGCGGGGACGCGAACAGCATCGACCAAAACTCGAGCAAGGCATTGAGCGCAGGATTGTAGCGTCTCACAATCCGTTCGCGCGCGAAATCGGTGGCGGCGGCCCTGTTCTCCCTTGTAAGTCCTTCGAATACGGTGCGCGGCTCGAGCAGAAGCCAAAGCCGCTCATCCACCCAATCCAGCCTGATCCCCACGCCTTCTTTCCATTTTAGTTCGGGTTGCTTCGGCACCAATCCACCTAGACTTCCGGTCAGCTTCCTCAGCGGCGCCCATTTTTCGTCATCAACGGAGGTCGGCGTCAACAGGTCGGCGCCTCTGCGACGGGCAGCGATCATCCGATGTTCGCGGGTGAGAGCTCGGGTCAGTGCTTCGCGGAGAAGGCCCCGTTCGTGACTATCGTAACGCAGCCGCCGGGTTTCAATTGAATGCAGATCGAAGCTTTCGATCTCATATGCGGAAAGGACTGCTCTGATATCGGCGTCAGCACCGAAGGCCAGCACGCCTGCTTTCGAACGGGTGCCAATGACCGGCAGGCCCGACGCTTCGATTGCCGACTTGATTTCCGCCACGCCGCCGGCGTCGCAGACGGCGCGGCGGCACACGCTCGGCATCCCTGTCAGTTCGAGCGCGTTGAGACGGACGACCGGGTAGCCCCGATTCCCGGTCGGGCGCGGGGCTGGGGACCAAACCCGCCGTTCGGTTGCGATCTCATCCAACACTGTCGTGTCTAGGTCCGGCACGAGCCGCATAAGATCGCGCAACGTTTCATCGAAGTTCTCTATCGGCACGAGACCGCAGTCGATTTCCTTACGTGCGGCGGCGGCAAGAAGCCGTTGGACGCGCAGCAAGGGCGGATCCTCGCCGCGATGGAGCCAGAAGAGACCGGCGGGAAAGGAGGCATCACGTTCTAGCGCCGCTTCGAGCGTGTCCATGACCGACTCATCGCGACCGCTGTAGCCGGCCACGACAAGTCCCCACCGGCTGCAGCTATCGATCAGCAGGGTTCTGAGTTTCGCATCCTGTTCGCGCAGCTCATCTCCGGTATTCTTGAGCCGGCGCGATCGGAAGTCGCCATGAAGCTTGACCTCGACGGGCCAGCGCCCTTCGTCGATGGCGTTCCGTCCGAGACTGCCGGTCTCTATCGCCACAGTGGTCAACTGGCCGGTCCCGCCATAAACCTTCGCGCAGCCGTCGGCGACTAGAGGGTCGAAGTTGCTGGTCCAGACTAAACGACAACGCGCACCTTTCATCAGTGTCGCCAACGCAATGTGCCCGTAGGAGGGCTTCGCGCCGCTGATCTTTGCAGCGATGTACGTGCGACGGTCTGCCTCGCTTGGATAGACGGACTCGAAGAGCGCCGCGTACTCGTCGGGCGAACCGAGCGCGGGTAAGCTGCCAAGGTCGTTGATGAACGATTGCAGTTCACGTCGGACGGCCGGATTGGCGAGGTCGGCGACCTGTTTCGGAGAAACGCGGCGCTGGCTGACGTAAAGTTGCTGCTTGAATTCCCAAATCATGTCCCACGCCGTCGGAATGCCGGCGGCCGCCGAAGCGCCAGCCCCGAGCAGCCACATGAGATTTCCGCCGCGCTGCGAGAAGCGACGCGCAAAATCGTCCGTAGCTACGGTGGGATAGATCGAATCGATTATCACGCGAACATTCTAGTTTCACGAACTCGCGGATGCACTGAATCTCGCCTCCCGCTGGGTTGTCGGACCGTACGTGCGGCACTTATGCTGCGCCGCAATAAGCCCCAATTGACGACGTGCCCTCTGAACCCCGAGTTGCCTGAGGGCTGCGTCAGATCGTAAAGCTCTGGCCTGCCAATCGACGGCTGGCCGATTCGGCTTGGCGACGGATAAGTCACGCATGACAATCGAGGACGTCGTTTCCCGGATCGAAAAACTGAACAGCGGCTTGGCGACCTTTTGGGCAGCAAGCAACGGCTGGGCGCCTGTTGAAGCCGCGGGCCTGCTGACCAAGAGCCGCCTCGACTGGCAGGCGTCGCTGTCAAAGACATTGCGTTTGTGGCTACGTGAACCCTCCACTGCGCTGTCGGACGGAGAACTCATTCTCGCCTAGTCGAACCTCGGCAGTCTGCTCGAAGGAACGCTAAAACTCCTCCTGTCGGTGTTTTACATGGACTACAAAGCCGACCTGGACGTGCTCAAGAAGGCAAATGCGTTCGATCACAAAAAGCAAAAGGCTTTCAGTCCTGACGGACTTACGCTCCAGCCTCTGAAGATCTTCGTGAAAGAGCATGACCTCATCGGCGCTGACGGGAATGCCCTCGTTGATCTGGTGCAGGAGCGGCGCAACACCATTCACGCCTTCAAAGACAAGCCCCTGGGTGATGGCGCCGAACTCCAACTGGCTATGCGGGGCTATCTTGTGCTCCTACGGCGTGTCAACGAAAGGCTTCCCTACCCGGACAACGTGTACGCACCGCGCGAAATCTAACCATTTCACGAGCCGCGAAACACCTATTTGTAGTCGAAGTCGTTTGGCCCGATCGCGACCCAGACGAAATCATCGTCGTCGAACGAGAACTCAGCAACCGATGTCGGCTTGCCGTGCTTGTCGACGGTCAGGGTCATACTAAAATTGGCTTCTACATCTATGTTCTTCTCGCCTTCCACCGTGTGGTGCGGCAGCAGTACCTTGTCTTCGCTGTCGTAAGTGGCGGTGTCCCAATCGGGATGGTGGTAGGAGACTTTGACGTCCATCTCGATGCGCCCGACGACGAGAATCTCCTTGCCTGGGCCGATCGTCCGAAATGTCCTGAAGTCGAGAAAGTTCACATTTTCCACGTCCGCTTCGTCGATTTCTGCATCGTCAACATCGCTGACCTGCAATCCCCACTGATTGAGTTCTTCATGAACGACCCCGACGATCGCATCGCGATTGTCATCCACAAAATCGTTGACGTCCGGGGCCGCTTCGATTGTCAGCCCGAGCTTGGCGAAGAGATCCGCGATCGATCTCAGCCCGGTGATATGCTCAGCGTTCTTGATGACCGCCGCAAAGTCCTTGTCGTCCGAGACGATCGTCAGCGGATCGCTTTTCGTGACAGTCGCTTTTAGGGCTTCGAAGATGAAGGCATCTGGAAATTGATCCTTCTTGGCGTCGTCGCCAAACAGGCCGGTCCTGCGCGCGTATGCGTCGAATACGACGGACGGCTTCACACTATCGATCGAAAGCGTCTCCGCTCGCAGCGAGCTGAACATCTGCTCCACCGCAGCATGATACTTCTCGATCAGTCTTTGCTGCAGTTCAACCGGAGAAATCTCCGGGAGTTTAACGGCGAGAATCTCATCAGCCAGGTCGCGGACTCGTCTCCTGGTCAGGTCGCCGATGACCTCGAAATCGTTAGCCCCATGGTTTTTTGCGATCTCTATTTTTGTAAGATCGGTCGTGACAACCTTGATATAGCCGGCGTCTACCAGATCAGCGACCCGCGGGATCAGCGGACCGCCGGGCGGCTTGCCGGCCCGGATCACGACGTTCGCATCAAGGAAAACCCGGCGGGGGCGATCAGCGGCCATTTCAGAAATCCTCGCGAGAACAGCTCTCGCATGTTTGATTCGCGTCGCGGATAAGAATCCGTATCGCCGGTTGTCTCACGCGATCCCAGACGCCTTATTCCAACTTCTCCGCCGGAAGGTTGGCGCTCGCCACCATCTGATCATAGAGCCGACGCTTCAAACGCAACTCCCGAAGGTCCGCTGCCACAGCTTCAGCGAATTTCTTGATCGCCACTGACGCCTCGTCAATTCGGGTCGGCAGATATTCCCGCGCTTTGGTCTCGGCTGCGTCAATCTTCGCCCGGTCGTCGTCGGAGAAATCGTACTCCGGATCGTCAGCGTAGACAGACCCATTGTAGTCTGACATGCACTTGGTGAGCCGCCCGAGAATGTCGATGAGGTTTTGACGGGCGGCTGTTATCTCCGCAGGCCCGAAGTTTCTGTCCTGCCGCCGAATTAAACGGCCGCGGGTGCTGTCGACCGTTTGGTTCATATCCCATACCCAGTGAGGAAGCACCCCATGGTCATCCTCACGTTCATAATAGCCACGCGCCAGGTCTTCGGACAGTTTTTCCAGCGCGGCCAATTCTGGCTTGAGCCAGTTCTCCAGCCGTTTTTCACGATCTGCGTGAACCTGTTGCAAAGCGACAGCGGTCTGCACCGAGGACAGCTTGAGCTGCTTCAGAACAGGCTGGACGCTAAGCCAAGCAACGAAAATCGCGCCAAACATGGCGATCAACGTCTGGTAGCGGGAAAACCACCATTCGAGACAACCACATTGAGCATCCTTGATCTGCTCGCAACCACCATTGAAGGTGGCGCCATAGGCAAACCCCAATACAAGCGCCAGGGTGGCAGCGGCTGCGACAAGGGCGAGCGTATTCCGATGATCCGCCATTCGGGCACCAATCGTTATGCGACCACGATGGCGTGCGTCATTTCTTCGCTACCCTGCTTTGATTTTCAAAGAAAAACGGAAAGAAACTGCGCTGCTGTTTCAAGCGCAGGATGTCGCTGGTCTTGATCATGTTGGCTTTGCGGCGCTCCCCGCCGCCTTGTTCGGTGATAACCTCGAGGTCCGGATTCTCGATGATCGCTGAGTTGATGTCGTGCATGTGAGCCGGGGTCGCGTTGTAGATGCTGGCGTAAAACTCACCGACCGGAATTGCATCGCCGTAATTTGTGATGAACCGCGGAATATCATCGTGAAGCTGCTTTTTTGCTTCCGCCCTTCCCGCCGCATCGAACATGTAGAGCATGCTGTCGGCTTCACTCGGGTCGTAAGACAGCATGTGCAAACCGGACCGGCCAAAATGTGCCTGGGCGCTGCTGTTTTGATGCAGGATATTGTTGTATTCCTGACGCGCACGAACCGAATTTGCGAAGTGGATAAGCCAATAACGCCATCCGTCCGGATTGTGGATGGAAAATGGACTGACGTAGTTCGCGCAGCGCCGAAACGACTCGAACACGATGCGTTCCGCTGCGCCAAGCCAAGCGTCCTTGGTCATCAAACCATCGAGTTGCGATAGATCATCCGGACTGACGCCAAACGGCGCAAGCTGCCTGGCCAGCGCGCCCCGGTCCGTCTGATGCAGGAACGTCAGCAACGTCTGGATGCCGAATGTGTAGAAGATTTCAACCGACGTGAACGACGCGACGATGTCGCCGATCGTGTTGATTTCGACGCTGCCTGTTCCGCATTGATCCAGATTGAAGAGGACGTTGTGATAGCTGCCGCGCTCGAGCAGTTGCTTCACCTCGGGATAGAGTTCGTCGAACTTCTCATTCCGATACTCGACGCGAAGGTGAAGCTTCGGCACGTTCTCCTTGATTTCGGCGATGAGCGAAGCGGCATTCGTTTTCAGCAGCTCGACAGTCTCTTTGTCGAAGTCGTTCAGGATGAGCAGGCATTCGATGTCGAGCGGCGACATCCCCTCGGCCTGACGCTTGATGTTGAATTGCTCCGTCGCGACACGAAGCTCGTTTATAAAGATCAGCGGAGACCCGGGACTGCCGCACTTGTATTGGCCGCCGCCTGCAAAACCATCGACAATGGCAAGACGAAACCGGGACTGTTGAGGAAGCTGGCAGCGCACGGTCAGATATCGCGCGACGTATTCGGCGATGACCTTGTGCTTGCGTCTTGAGTGCTCCTCAAGAACCGCGCCTGCGACCCATGAATACGGCTTTTTCGACATTCGCCTCCGAATGAATCCTGCTATCCAGAGGCGTCATTCTCAGAGCGCGAGCGAAGCCTTCGGCATTTCGTCCCAGACCTGATCGCGATATACGCGCCCATTGGCCTTTTTGGAACGACGCTTGTTGTCTTTCCCCCATGTCCCCCACTGCTTAAAGAAGAACGCGGTGTTGTGCATCGCACACTGATCGAAGATTTCATCGATCCAATCTTCACGGATCGGGCGAGCCGATCTTCCGCTTTCTCCGCCGACGATGGCCCAATGGATGTCGCGAAGATCGACTGACCCTACCGGACCGATCAGCGGCTCAAATGAGATGAAACGGATTGCAGCCGGGATGGTGCGCAAATGATCGATGCGACCCGCGACGTTGGCGCTCTCGACACTGGTGCCGAGCCATACGTTCGGCAGAACTTCGCCGATCTTGGAGCGAACCAGCGCCCCCATCCGCTCCGGACGCTTGGTAAGGATCTGATAGTGATGGTGGGGCGTGGCACGCATGACGGCCCAGACTCTCAGGATGAAGGCGTCCGTCACCCGATCATGAAACAGGTCAGACATCGAGTTAACGAAGATTTTTCGCGGCTTCTTCCAGCGCAGCGGAATGTCCAAGGCGGCCTTGTCTTCACGGACCACGCCGTTCCAAACGGTTCGTTTTCCGCTGCGTCGCGTGAGTCCTTTATATTTCGGAACATTCATCGCCTGAAGTCGTCTCGCCATTTCCATGGCATAGCAATTCGTGCAGCCCGCGCTGACGATGGAGCAGCCAGCAACTGGATTCCAGGTGGCGTCAGTCCATTCAATTTGCGTCTCGGCCATGACCGTTCCCACATCGTGCTGTCGATGACGTCGATTGTCGATCACAGTCAATACCAGCTTAACCGTTAATACCGGGTTGGAGGGTGCCGGTCACGGACGGCTATCAGGGATCGTGCGTCACGGGTCGCCATCATGCGCCGCAATCGCCTGAACCACGGCCATGTCGAGCCGTTCCGATTCCGACATAGAATCGGCCTCTGCCGCTTCTGACATTTCAAGTTCCTGATTGACGTTGCTCAGCCGATGTTCTTCTTTTGTCCTCATGAATCGCGGATTTACCGTCCTAGCGGGTCGAGCGGTTTTTCAATGCCACATCTATCTTAGCGTCGTGTCGTGCGTTTCTCTTTGGTGAAGCCCTTATCAGTGGCCATGAAGCGCTGGAGCATAGGCGCGATCAGCTTGCCCGGATCGGGAGGCATCGCTTGGCCCGAGGTCTGGGCAAGAATCTCGGCGTAGGCGACAAGATCGCGATGAACGGCAGCCGGCAACTCGACCGTGAGCTTGACCGGCTTGTCGTCAAGGAGAGCCGAGAGCCTGAGCTTGGTCATGACGGCTCCTTCGCGGCCCCATAGGGCTGCAATATTAGGTCGCGATTGACGATCACACGGACGGGGAAGCCCGGTCGGATCGTGAGCGTCGGCTGAATGTTGAGCTGGCGTCGGATGAGCTGACGGCCGACATCGGACGCCGTGTCCTGGCTGCTCTGGCGGATCGCCCGCGCGATCTCGTTTTCGTTGTTGCTCGATCCGAGCTCGGTGCCGACGCCGAGCAAGGTCGAGAGGATCGCCGCCTTGAAAAGCTGACCCCAATGATAATCGACGTCGTCCTCGAGCCCGGAATAGCCTTCGGCGTCGGCGCCCGGTTGCCTTTCCAGAACGATCGACGTGCCGTTGGGCATGATGATGCGATTCCAGACGAGCAGCACGCGCGACTGCCCGAATGCGACCTGGCTGTCGTACTGGCCGATCAGCCGCGCGCCTTGCGGGATGAGGAGCTGCTTGCCGGTCGGGGTGTCGTAAACCTGCTCCGTCACCTGCGCGGTGATCGTTCCGGGCAGGTCGGATTTGATGCCGGTAATTAGCGCTGCCGGAATGACGGTGCCGGCTTGCACGACATAGGGCGACACCTTCTCCTGCACGCGATCGGGCGTGACGGTGCGCCGATCGACGGCCGCGTTGACGAAGGCGAGCTTGCGATCCTGCATGTTTTGCGCCGCGCCCGGATCGAGCGGAGGCGTTTCGGTCGGCAGCGTGAGGCCAGTGGCCGGATCGACACGGCCAACGGCGGGCGCTGTCGCAGGCGCCTGCACGCCGCGGCTGTCGGTGAACACCTTGGCGACGCGCGCGGCTTCGATTTCGGCGAGACGGCGCTGTTCGGTGGGATCGGCGCGCGGCGTTCGGATGTCGGGCGCGACGACGGGTTTGCCTTCATCCTGCGCACTCAGAATCGGACGCCCAAGGTCGCCCGGCAGGGCCGGGCCGAGCTTGGGGATGCCGGTATAGTCCTTCGGAAGGCCGGCCAGCCCATCTGCCGGCGTGCGGTTCTCGGTGCTGTAGAGTTCGGTCGGCGATTGGTTCATGCGCCGGTTGGCATCGAGCGCCCAGAACAGCGCGGCCATGATGATGAGGGCGCTGACGCCGCCGAGCGTAATGAGCACTTTGCGCGACAAGCGCGTGACGCGCGGCTGCTCGGGCCGCAAGCGCAGCTCGGCCCGGATATCGCCGGGAGGCGGAGTCGGAGCGTCGGTCATCAGAACAACCTCGCGCTTCGTCCCGGCCGGCCGTCGGTGCGCACGATCCGCACGCGCTTCTCGCTGTCCTTGTCGCCCAGCCTGAGTTCGGCGGCAGCAAAGAGACGATCGACGACGTAGTAATTCTGTCGAGCGCGATAGTTGACCAGTTCGGAATTGCCGGAGGATCCTATGACGAACAGCGGCGGCATCTCGCCCTGCCCGATCCCCGACGGAAACTCGATATAGACCTTGTTGCCATCGTCGAAGGCGCGCAGCGGCCGCCACGGCGCGCTATCGCCCTCGATTGCATAACGGAAGTTCAGCTTCGAGATGTCGACGCCAGACGCGACCGGCTGCGTCAGTGCGGCTTGCGCATTCTGCCGACGCAGCGCGATCAACTGATCCTGCGGATACTGCCACGACACCGAGGCCATGTAGGTCTTCTCGGTCGAGCGCAGTTCCATGTGATAGGTGCGCAGGTTGGTGTTGATGACGAGGTTGGTCTGAAGGTCGGGTCGCGTCGGCTTGACGAGGATGTGGACCTGGGCGGCCTGACCGGAGCCGCTGAGCGTATCGCCGACGATCCAGCGCACGGTGTCACCGGCGGCGACGGGGCCTGCGCCGACAAGTTGCTCGCCGGGCTGAAGCGCGATGTCGGTCACTTGTCCGGGCGCGGCGTAGACTTGATAGAGCGCGCCGACGACGAAGGGATAAACCTGCACGGCGTTGATGAAGCCATTACGCACCGGCTGCATCCGCGCCGCTTCATTGGCCTGGGCGACGCGCTTCTTCGGATCGGTCGGTTCGGGCTTCGGCTTCTTTCCGCCGACGGGCTTCAACTGGCCGGGCAACGGCAGTGGCTTCGGCAGCTCGACGACCTGCACCGGCCCGACCGGATCGGCGCTGAGCACGGCGGGCGCGGCATCGTCGTAGTCGATGTCCGGCGGAATGAACTTGTTGGCGCAGCCGGCAAGCGCTGTCGTCGCCAGCATCATGGCGATCAGCGCCGGCGCAGCATTTTTTCTGTTGTCCCCCATCACCCCATCTCCTTCGACCAGTTGATTGCGTTGACGAACACACCGAGCGGATTGGCGCGCAGCTTGTCGGCGCTGCGCGGCTGCTGGATTACGATGGTCAGGATGGCGGTCCAGCGTTCGGTGCCGGAGAGCTGACCATTCTCGTAACGGCGCTCCAGCCAGGCGATGCGGAATGATTCCGGCGAGGCGCGAATGACGCTTGAGATTTCGACCGCGACCTGCTGCTTGCCGACCTTCGCGAAGGGATCGTTGCCGCGCGCGTAATCGTTCAATGCGATGGCGCCGCGATCGGTCGTGTAGTCGTAGGCGCGCAGCCAGTTCTGTCGCACGACGACGGGGTCAGCCGGAATGCTGCGCACCTGCTCGATGAAGCGCGCGAGATGCCACGCGATCTGCGGATCGGTCGGCTTGTAGTCCGCGACGGCGGACGCGATCGCCTGCGCCTCGCCGAACTTGTCGACTTGAACCACCCAGGGAACGACCGTGCCCTGCGTCGATTGCCACACCAGCGCGGCCGCGAAGCCGCCGGCGAGCACCAGCGAGCCGAAGGCCATGAGTCGCCAGTTCTTTGCTTGCACGCGCGCAGAGCCGATGCGCTCGTCCCAGACCTGCGCGGCTTTGAGATACGGAGTTTCGGGTTCGGGCGTGCGCGCGTAGCGCACGGAGGGACGGCGGAAGAGATTCATTTATGATCATCCTGATGGAGGGACACGGACATGGAGCCGCCGCCGTGATCGCCCGAACGCACGGCATGGGCAGCGGCGGTCGCGCCGTGGCTCAAGGTCTGGCTGCGCTTCATGCGCGCGGCCCAGGCCGGTGGTGCGCCGGATGCTAAAGGGGTTTGAGCGGCTGAAGCGCCCGCGGCTGTTGCCGGTGAGGATGGTCCGCCCGTGGCGGCGGCGCGGCCGGCTGCGTAACTCGATTTGAGGGATGCGGCGGCGCGCGATGCAGCCTGTCGCACAGGCTGGATAGCTGCGGATGCGCCGGCCCTTGTAACGCCGCCCAGACCGGCAGCGACGGCGCCCATGCGGCTCTGGCCGGATGCGCCGGCGCCATAGGCGCTCGATGTGCTGCCGGCGAGATACGCACCTCCGCGCGCGGCGGCCGCGGTCATGCGTCCGCCGCCACCAACCGCGCTCGCCGCGCCGGAGAGGCCAGCGCTTGCGCCCATGACGCCGGCCGCACCGATGCCGGCGACGGCAAGGCCAGTGCCGACGGCGGCGCCTGCACCGAGTTGCGGCGCGCCGGAAACAAGTCCGGTAGCGATGCCGGGACCGAAGATCGACAATCCCATCAGCGACAGCGCGCCGAGCACAAGCGCCAGCGCGTCGGTGATGGTCGGTGTACCGGAGAAGCCGGTCGTGAATTCGCTGAACAGGCGGGAGCCGATGCCGACGATCACGGCGAGCACGAGAATCTTGACGCCGGAGGCGACAATGTTGCCGAGGACCTTTTCGGCGAGGAACGCGGTCTTGTTGAACAGCGCGAACGGGATCAGCACGAAGCCCGCGAGCGTGGTCAATTTGAACTCGATCAGCGTGACGAATATCTGGACCGCGAGAATGAAGAAGGCGATGAGCACGATCGCCCAGGCGATCATCAGCACCATGATCTGCACAAAATTCTCGAAGAACGAGATGTAGCCCATCAGGTCGCCGGCGGCCTTGAGGATGGGCATGCCGGCGTCGATGCCGACCAGCGCGACGCGGCCGGGCTGGAGCAATGTGTCGGCCGTGAGCGACGATCCGCCCGCCTTCAGGCCGAGGCCGCTGAAGGACTGGAAGACGATCCCGGCGAGCCGGTTGAAGTTACCGATGATGAAGGCGAAGAAGCCGATATAGAGCGTCTTCCTGATGAGACGGGCAAGCACGTCTTCGTCGACGCCCCAGGCCCAGAACAGGCCCGCCAGCGTGATGTCGATGACGATCAGTGTGGAGGTGAGGAATCCGATCTCGCCGCCGAGCAGGCCGAAGCCGCTATCAATGTAGCGGGTAAATGTCTCCAGAAAGCGGTCGATGACGCCGGTGTTCATGGCCGCGCGCGCCCAGCATCGCCTTCCAGGAAATGACGGCGGCTGTCCGCCCACGCCTTCTTGCAACCGGCGTCGTCGAGCGCGGCCGCGCCGATCTCGCGGCAGCGGAGCAATTCGCTGGATGCAGGCTCCTCGCTCTGTGACTGAGCGGTCGACGCGGGTGTTTCCTCGGTGGCGTCGGGACGCAACGCAATGGCGCAAGCCGCCACGATCACGGCAAATGCGAGGACGGCGACAACTCGGGTTGCAACTTTCCAATCCATCGTCGTCCCTCAGTCATGGAACATGCGAACGGGCGTCGGGCTGTAGCTGCTTCCGGTCAGGAAGCGGCTGAGCTGTTCGCGCGACTGCTCCTGCGCCGCGGCCTTGCGGGAGTTCTCAAGGGCGTCGGCTCTGCCCTGTGCGGCGAGCATCGCGGTGAGGTCGGCAAGTTGCCGGGTCTGGACGCCGATGAGTTGGTTGCCGGCCTGCGTCGCCTGAAGCACGCCGACGGCCGACTGGCTGGAGTCGACCAGCGTGCTGGTCTGGGCGCGCGTGCCGTCGAGGTTCTGCACGGCGACCGCTCCGGCCTTCAGCGAGTGCTCGTAGGCCGACAGCGATTGCTGCCAACGGTCGCGTGCGGACGTGATGAGCTGCGCGTCGGTCTTGCCGACCGCGAAGTTCTGGAAGGTCGACGAGAACTGTGTCTCGATATTGCCGACGTTGTAGGCCAATTTGTCGGCCTCACCCATCAGCCGCTTCATCTCGGCGAAGTTGCCGTCGATCTGGGAGAGGACAGACGTTGGCAGGCTGGCGAGGTGCTTCGCCTGGTTGATCAGCATCTGCGTCTGATTGGCGAGCGAGGTGATCTGGTTGTTGATCTGCTGAAGCGCGCGTGCGGCGGTCAGGACGTTCTGCGCGTAGTTCGACGGGTCGTAGACGATGTCAAATGCATCGGTGCTGCCGGGTGCAAACGTCACGGCAAGCACGAGCGCACCCGCCGCAATCGGGTGGCGATAACGCAAGCGGAATACGGACAGAATCATGATGGCGTCTCCTGTTCTGACGGCGTGATGCGCGACGGCTGATGCGTTGCAACGGACGCATCGATGACATTCGTGAGATTGGGAACGAGGTCGGCGGCCCAGGCGAGGTCGTTGGCGTAGAGCCAGGCTTCGAGGAAGTACGGCCGCGCGCCATCGCGCAGCAGCTCGTCGATCAGCGCGTGCGCGGCCTTGTCCGACGATGCGCACAGCGCCAGCGCGACGGAGCCAAGCCCCAGCTCAAACAAGCGGTTGCCGCGTCGCGACTGGCAGTAGTAATCGCGCTTCGGGGTCGCCCGCGCGATGATCTCGATCTGACGGGAATTAAGCCCAAACCGCTCATAGACGGCGGTGATCTGCGGCTCGATGGCGCGCTCGTTGGCGAGGAAGATGCGCGTCGGGCAGCTCTCGACCAGGACGGGCGCGATCGGCGACGCCTCGATGTCGGCCAGCGACTGCGAGGAAAAGACCACGCTGACGTTCTTCTTCCGCAGCGTCTTGAGCCATTCCTTGATCTTGTCGGCGAAGCCACCGTCGTCGAGCGCCCGCCAGCCCTCGTCGATGACGAGCAGGCTCGGTCGACCGTCGAAGCGGGCCTCGATGCGGTGGAACAGGTAAGAGAGAACGGCCGGCGCCGCCCTGGTGCCGACAAGCCCTTCGGTCTCGAAGGCCTGGACGTTCGCCGTGCCGAGATATTCGTGCTCGGCGTCAAGCAGCCGACCATGCGCGCCGCCGATGCAGTAGGGACGCAGCGCCTGTTTCAGCACTGAGGACTGCAACAGCACCGTCAGGCCGGTGATGGTGCGCTCCTCGACCGGCGCCGAGGCCAGCGACGTCAGCGCCGCCCAGATATATTCCTTAACATCCGGGGTGATCGTAACGCCCTCGCGCAGGAGAATGTCGACCAGCCAGTCGGCGGCCCAGGCCCGTTCGAGAACATGATGGATGAGAGCCAGCGGCTGGAGCGCGACGGACGTGGATTCCGCCTCGTCGGTAAGCGTGCCGCCGAGGTCCTGCCAATCGCCGCCCATCGACAAGGTCGCGGCTCGGATGCTGCCGCCGAAATCGAAGACGAAGACTTGCGAATTGCGATAGCGGCGGAACTGGAGCGCCATCACAGCGAGCAGCACGGACTTGCCCGCCCCGGTCGGCCCGACGATCATGGTGTGGCCGACATCGCCGACATGGAGCGCGAAACGGAACGGCGTCGCGCCTTCGGTCCTGGCGTAGAACAATGGCGGCATGCCGAGGTGTTCGTCCCGCGCCGGCCCGGCCCAGACTGCCGACAGTGGCATCATGTGCGCGAGGTTGAGCGTCGAGATCGGCGGCTGGCGGACGTTCGCGTAGGTCTGGCCGGGGATCGAGCCGAGCCAGGCTTCGATGGCATTGACGCCTTCCACGATGCAGGTGAAGTCGCGCGACTGGATGACCTTCTCGACCAGCCGCAGCCGTTCGTCGGCGATGGTGCGGTCGGCGTTCCACACCGTGACGGTCGCGGTCACATAGACCTGGCCGACCTGATCGGAGCCGAGGTCTTGCAGGGCCGCGTCGGCATCGGCGGCCTTGTTCGCGGCGTCGGTGTCCAGTAACACCGACTGCTCGTTCGTCATCACCTCCTTCAGGATCGCCGCGACTGATTTGCGCTTTGCAAACCACTGCCGGCGGATTTTCGTGACGAGGCGCGTTGCGTCGGTCTTGTCGAGCATGATGGCGCGCGTCGACCACCGATAGACGAAGGCCAGGCGGTTGAGGTCGTCGAGGATTCCGGGGAATGTCGAGGTCGGGAATCCGACGACGGTGAGCGTGCGGACATGGAAGTCGCCAAGCCGCGGTTCCAGCCCGCCGGCGAGCGGCTGATCGGCCAGCAACGCGTCGAGGTGCATTGGCGTTTCCGGCACGCGCACGCGATGGCGTTTGGTCGAAATGGTCGAATGCAGGTAGGTCAGCGTTTCCGAGTCATCGAGCCAGTCGGCTTCCGGCACGAAGCCTTCGACGAGATTGAGCACGCGGTCGGTACGATCGACGAAACTCTTCAGCAGTTCCCAGGGATCGACCCCACTGCGCTCACGGCCCTCGTAGAGCCAGGCTTCCATGCGCGAGGCTTCCTCGGCGGGCGGCAGCCAGACGAAGGTGAGGAAGTAGCTCGACTCGAACAGGACGCCGGAGTCCTCGAACTGCTCGCGGCGTTCGATGTCGAGAAGGGCCGAGGCAGATTCCGGAAACAGGCTTTCCGGGTAGTCGGTGGCGGGATGACGCTGTGCTTCGACGAAGATCGCCCAGCCGGAGCCGAGACGGCGCAGCGCATTGTTCAGGCGCGCGGTCGTGCCGACCAGTTCGGCCGGCGTGGCGCTGTCGAGATCGGGACCGCGAAACCGCGCCGTCCGTTGAAACGATCCGTCCTTGTTGAGGACAACGCCCGGCGCGACCAACGCGGCCCAGGGCAGGAAATCCGCGAGCTGTGCGTTCTTCTTCCGGTATTCGGCGAGGTTCAGCATCGGCGCGCCTCACACGTCCATGTGCGCGGGATAGCGCAGGTGTCGGCGGCCGACGTCGACGAACTGCGCGTCGCGCTTCGCGGCCCAGACGGCCGCGAAATGCCCGATCGCCCAGATGACGAGGCCGGCGAGCCACAGGCGCAGGCCGAGCCCGACGGCGCCGGCAAGCGTTCCGTTGGCGATGGCGACCGTGCGCGGCGCGCCGCCGAGCAGGATCGGTTCGGTGAGCGCGCGATGCACCGGCGCGAAGAAGCCGCGGACGTCTTCCTCCATCAGACCAGCGCCCCGCCGCCAAAGCTGAAGAAGCTGAGAAAGAAGGAAGAGGCCGCGAAAGCGATGCTCAAACCGAAGACAATCTGCACCAGCCGCCGGAAGCCGCCTGCGGTGTCGCCGAAGGCGAGCGTGAGGCCCGTGGTGATGATGATGATAACCGCCACGATCTTGGCGACCGGCCCCTCGATGGATTCGAGAATCTTTTGAAGCGGTTCTTCCCACGGCATCGACGAACCGGAGGCATGGGCGGGCGCCGCCGTCAGCAGCGTGATCGTGGCGAGCGCCGTCGCCTCGGTCAGGTGGTGGCGCACACGAGACAAGGCAAGCCGGGTCATTCAGGGTCTCCTTTCGAGGGGTTTGGGGTGGGGAGCAGCGCGTTGAGGGTGCGGTAGTCGCCGGTTGCTGGATCGAGTCCGTCGACATGGGCGATCTCGGCCAGGCGCCGTTCGGCGCCGCGGCCAGACAGAACGGCGACAATATCGATGGTCTCTGCTATCAAGGCGCGTGGGACCGTGACGACGGCCTCCTGCACGAGCTGCTCGAGCCGGCGCAGTGCGCCGATCGCGGTATTGGCATGGATGGTGCCGACCCCGCCGGGATGTCCGGTGCCCCAGGCTTTGAGCAAATCGAGCGCTTCGCTGCCGCGCACTTCGCCGACCGGAATGCGGTCGGGGCGCAGACGCAGCGACGACTTCACCAGATCCGAGAGCGAGGCGACGCCATCTTTCGTCCGAAGTGCGACAAGGTTCGGCGCGGCGCATTGTAGTTCGCGGGTGTCCTCGATCAGCACCACGCGATCTGACGTTTTCGCCACTTCCGCCAGTAACGCATTCGTCAACGTCGTCTTGCCGGTGGAGGTGCCGCCGGCGATTAGCACGTTCTTGCGCCGCTCGACCGCGAGCCGCAGCACGTCCGCCTGCGCAGCCGTCATGATGCCGGCGGCGACGTAATCGGCGAGCGTGAACACGGCGACCGCCGGCTTGCGGATCGCGAAAGTGGGCGCCATCACTACCGGGGGCAACAGGCCCTCGAAGCGTTCTCCGGTCTCGGGGAGTTCGGCCGAAACCCGCGGGCTGCCGGGATGCACCTCCGCGCCAACATGATGTGCGACCAGGCGCACGATACGCTCGCCATCGGACGGGATCAGCACATCGTCGGTTGCGACAAGACCTTCGCGTAGCCGGTCGACCCAGAGCCGGCCATCGGGGTTCAACATCACCTCGACAACAGCGGGGTCCTCGAGGTATTGGGCGATAGCCGGCCCGAGCGCGGTGCGCAGCATGCGTGCGCCACGCGCCAGTTTTTGGCTGTTGTGATGATGACCGGACATCGTGCCCCCATTTCGGCCATCCGCACTCACGATCGGATGACGATGGGGACAATCAAGAAATGCAGAACTTACAGATGGGCAACAGGATTTATCTGAAACGTCGTAGTTTGCCGTAGCTCATCGTAGGCCGTCGAAAAAATACTTGAAATGTTCGGCGGTAAATCCGGTCGAAGAATGTCGGCTAATGCGACTCGAACGAATCAGTGCTTGAGTCAATGAAATCGATAAACGTCTTCACAACCGGATTGGTGTTGGTCGGTTTCCAACACGCCATGTAGCCCAGACGGGTCAAGCCGTTGCCATCATGCACCGGTTTGAAAACAATGCCGAGATCGGTCAGTCCGGCGGCCGTCTCGCATTGCAGGCTAATACCCTCCCCGCTGCCGACCTCGCTTAGTATACTCTCGCGACTCAAAGACCTCATCAGAATCTCGGGGTGATCTGACGGAGCAGCCAAATAGCGTTCGAGAATAATGCGAATATCCGGTCCCGGGTCGTGGTGACTGACCAGGAACCGCTCACCTTTCAGTTCCGGCCAGTAGACAAATGGCCGATCCGCGAGAGGGTGGTCTTTCGGCAACGCGACGACAAGAAGCTCAGATCGCATCGCAAGGGAGTTAAAAATGTCGCATCTACCAGGGTCTCCTAACAGAATGGCAACGTCAATCCTGCCAGCATGAAGGCCGGCTGCAAGCTCGGTGTACGGCGCCTCGAATGGTTCGATATCGATCTCGCGATAGCATTTTCTGAAATTGTGCAACGCTGCTCGTAGTGAGCCGGTTGACAATGACATATAAAAACCGACGACGATGCGGCCGACGCGTCCAGCACCGCTCGCTTTCGTCTGCTCACCCAGTCGCTCCGTATCCTCAATGATGCGCTGCGCGATGACGACGAATGCTTCGCCAGCGGCCGTGAGGCTGGCCCCTGACTTTGAACGGTCGAAAAGACAGACGCCAAACTCGTCTTCCACTTCTTTCACGCGCTTGCTGACGATCGGCTGCCTTACATTGAGTTCTTGTGCGGCGGCGCTGAAGCTGCCATTCCGAGCGCTTGCGATAATGTAGCGAAGGTGACGCAGATCCAATCCTGTCCTGCCTTTCTGCCGTCCCTATGTCGTGCATAACTCGGCAATTCCGCAGATATGTGTTACCTATGTTCTTCCGTCCTACAACCTTCATCCTGTCTGCGAGCTATCATCTCTCCGATTTGAGTCATACTTTTGCGGGCACACCTCTCATCTACTTAACTGCCCAAATCAGCCGTAAACAATCAACAGACCCTTTGCGTCGATCTGATCGCTGGCGCGCACCAGCACTTCGGCGACGGTCCATCGCAATCGGCGTATAGTACCGTCTCCATTTTCACGACCTAGATCGATAGCAGCACATCTCCGGAATTGACCGATCGTCCAGTCGCAACCGCCACCGTGGACACGACGCCGGCATTGGCGCCATGCCCTTCTCATCGACGTCACCGATGGACAGACAGCGAATGACAAGCATCTTGCTGCGTTCGATATCGACGAGGATCTCGTCCTCGACTTCATACCATAGAAATAGACTGGCGTTAGCAGGCCTGACCGGACCATATTCCGTCTGAGCCGAAGCATAGTCGCTGAACACCTTTGGATACATCAGCCAAGACGTGGGCTCGAAACCTGTCAGTTCGCGTCTGATATTCTCCTCGGTTTGCTTTTCCAAGGCATCCAGAAACCGGCACCAGAAACTATTGCCTTACATCCCGAGCGTGCGCTTTGCCTCAGCGATCTCAGGTCGTGGGCTATCCGCATGCTTGGCCAGCTCGAGCAGTTGCTTCGAGTAGAAGACTGCTTTCTGCTCATTGCTTGCTCGCTTGGCACATTCTGCCGCTCCCGCGATCGCGCGGTATCGATTAGGTTGGTGCTGAAGCACTTTTTCGAATTCAGCGAGAGCGTCAGCCGGTTTACCGTCACGCTCAAGTATCATCGCCAATATCTCTCGCGCCGGAACAATTGGTCCTGGCGTGACGACACTTTTAGCACTCGCATCTTCGCGATCCGCCGCGTGGCCCAGCATGTAATACCCTCATCGCGCTCGCCTTCAGCAAAAGCTGTAAGACCTTGCACGACCTCGATCTGAATATCGATCTGATCGGCCCAATAACTCAGCTTCATCGCCGCAGCCGCTTCGCGAAGTCCAGCGAGCCGCTTCGCTTCAACGCTCGCTTTTGGTCGGATCTTGGCTCATTGCCGCACCGATACCCGCGCGAATGCGTTGATAGACTCAGCCTGGGGATACTTCTGCCATGGATAGGCATCCCGCTAGAGCGCAACTTTACATCCGTCGATATTGAGCTGCTGAATGCTATCATCCGACCCATCTTTCGTAAGAGCGGCCTTTACCCAGTTAGCCATTTGAGTCGACGCTCCCTTTTGATTGTTACGAACTTCAGTTCTTTCCAAACATATTCTTCCAGGCCTCGGTGCCCGGCTTCGCTTCCCATTGTTTGCTGTCGGACAACGTGTTTATGCCCGCCCGAACCCCCGGACGGTCTTTGATCGCCTGGTACCATCGATCAATGTTCGGGTACTCCGACAACTCGCGTCGATGCAGCTTTCGCGTGCGAACCCAAGGGAATGTGCTGATGTCAGCGATAGAATACTCGCCGGCGAGATATTCAGATTCGCCAAGGCGCTTCTCGAGAATGTTGTATATTCGGCCAACTTCCCGATCATAACGTTCGATGGCGTAATCGATCTTCTCGGTCGCATACACCATGAAGTGGTGTGCTTGGCCCAGCATTGGACCCATCGTCGTATTCTGAAAGACAAGCCACTTTAACGTATCGTAGCGTTTCTCCGGATCCTGAGAAAGGAATTTACCGAACTTTTCTGCAAGATAGATCAGAACGACCGCGGATTCAAAAACAGCATAAGGCTTGTTGTGCGGGCCATCGTGATCCACGATGGCCGGCACTTTGTTGTTTGGATTGATCTTCAGGAATTCCGGATGAAACTGCTGACCTGCCGTTATATCAACCGGAATTACACGATACTCCAAGTCCAACTCTGCCAGCATTATAGCTGCTTTATACCCGTTGGGGGTTGGCCAGAAGTATAGATCAATCATAGCTGGAAAATCCCTATCCGACGATCTTTAGCCCTGCTGGCTTGTCAACGATAAGCCCAGGATTCAACATCCACTTCGGGTCCAGTTCGGTCTTGGCGGCTGCCAGCACACGGCGGAACAACGGATCGACTTCCTTGTCGTACCAAGGACGGAACGATTTGCCGACAGCATGATGGTGCGTGATGGTGGCGCCGAGTTCAAGTAGCGCATCTGACGCCACGTCGTGGAGCATCGTATAGGCTTCAAGGCTGTTGGCATGTGTCGAAGGAGCCATGACCGAATAGTAAGGGGCCGGGCCGTCCGGATACAGGAAGGAGAACCTACGGCAGACGATGCCGCCGCCAAGATTTTCCTTCTGGGCTTTCCGCATGCGTCGCATGATCTCGGTATCGACTTCTTCGAACTTATCCCAAGTGTAGGCAGTTTCGAACGTGAAGCTGACGATTCCCATCGCGGCGCGCGTATGCATCAGCCGGGGCAGATACCTGAACTGGTGCCGCCAGCTACCCTGCGGCCCGCTACGGCTGGTCTCCAGCGCGTTGTCCGCAGTTCCCGCGCGTTGCTTCACGACGCCACCGAAGTCCTTGCAGATTTCGAGGCTGCGCTCCAGCCACGCGTCCATCGGATGGTCGGCGGATTCGAAGCCCAGCAACAAGACCGAATCGGTGCCGTCTCCAGCGCCGTAGAATTTGGCGTCCTGCTCGTCCAGATAACGACAGTTCGCCGGGAATAGTCCTGCTTGGGTGATCTGACGGACGGCCTTGGCACCTTGATAGAACGTCTTGAATGAGATCGATGCATTCGCACGGAATTTCACACGCCCCTGTAAACGCATCCATGCATCGGTGATGATGCCCAGCGAGCCCTCAGACCCGATGAACAGCCGATCCGGATTGGGTCCCGCACCCGAGCCTGGCAGCCGGCGGTTCTGGATCGTTCCCGCCGGCGTGACCACGCGCAGGCTTTCTACCATGTCGTCAATATGCGTGAGATGGGTCGCATAGTGACCGGACGAGCGAGTCGCGATCCAACCGCCCAGCGATGAGAATTCCCACGATTGCGGAATATGGCGCAGGGTGAGGCCATGCGGCTTCAGTTGCTCTTCCAGAGCCGGACCGAGAATGCCGGCCTGGATCCGCGCGCAGCGTGACACGGGGTCGACTTCGAGAATCTTGTTGAGGTTGCCCAAGTCGATTACGACGACGCCGGGAAAGGCGTCGCGCTCGGGACCCCAGAAGCCGCCGGTGACGCTCGATCCGCCGCCATACGGTATGCATGCATAACCATTTTCCCCGCACCAGTCGAAGATAGCGGCGATGTCTTCTTCGTCGCGCGGATAGGCCACGACGTCCGGAGCCTTCTTAAAATCGCGCCGGTAGATAAGGGTCATGTCCTTGAAACCCTTACCATACGTATGAACAATTCTGTCCCATTTTTCCGAGGTGCAGAAATCCTCCAGCGTTCGTGGGATCTTTATGCGCGACGGATAAAGTTCAATCTCATCTAGAGTCGGGTCTGACAGAACTTCGATGTCTTTAATTCCAAGCCGCTGCTCCACGCGATCTCGCATGGTACGGATTTCTTCTTGGGAATTATCTTCACCTTCATATCCCCACGACCAGAATTTCCTTCGCTGACCATAGTAGCCGCTCTTTTCCTTCGCCACGGCGCGTCCTCCTTCGAGATTTCGACGTCAATTAAATCATCCAGGTGCGCATGCGTTTCGGGAAACATCGCGATCTGGTTGGACCAAATTGGCATATCCAATTAGGTCAGTCAATGATTTCTCGGAATTGATAAGCACCCGGAGCTACGCCACCGCGACAACATTCGCCTTGACACCGCCGCCAAGAGCACGCTTGAATGGTATGATCAAATTGGATGTGCCAGATTGCAACTGAACTGCAAATTGAGAACTCACCTCATTTTTTGATGAGCGGGCGTTCAGCGACCTTTTTCACATAGAGAGGGACAAGAGCGTGGTGCTGTCGGACCAAGCCAATCTGCATGGTGAGCGCGCCCTCCAATGGACCGCGTCATGCTGAGATATCTAGTTCGTCGCCTTGTCGCGCTCGTGCCGACCTTCCTGCTAGCGAGCGTTATTGTGTTCTCGGCCATTCGCCTGATACCGGGAGACACGATCGACATGATGATGTCCCAGAACGACATCTCGGCGAGCGTCAAGACCCGCGAAGATCTTATCAAGGCACTCGGGCTCGATCAGCCGGTCCTTGTACAATATTGGCACTGGATCAGCTCAATTGTGCTCCACGGAGATTTCGGTCGCTCGCTTTGGACGGGAGAGAGCGTCACTAGCCTCGTCGCTGAACGCATACCGACTACCCTCTATTTGGGGGTGCTGGCCATGATCTTCGCCCTCTTGATCGCGCTGCCGGTCGGCATCATCTCGGCGATCCGGCAAAACAAGCCGGTCGATTATCTCGGCCGTGTCTTTGCCATCACAGCCCTGTCCGTGCCGCCTTTTTGGCTCGGGACGTTGGTGGTGATCCTGCCAGCGATTCTCTGGGGGATCGCGCCGACCACGCAATATGTTGGGCTGACCGACGATCCCCTCCTTAGCCTCCGCCAGATGGTGCCGCCCGCGATCGTCCTCGGCATCGCCTTATCCGGAGTGACGATGAGGATGACCCGTACGATGGTCCTCGAAGTCATGCGCCAGGATTATGTCCGCACGGCCTGGAGCAAGGGTCTCGACGAGCGGACGGTCGTTTTGCGCCATGTCCTCAAAAACGCGCTTCTGCCGGTCATAACCATCGTCGGCTTGCAGTTGCCCCTGCTGATCGGTGGCGCGGTCGTAATTGAGCAGATCTTCGTGATCTCCGGTATGGGCCAACTACTCCTGATGGCGGTGTCGCAGCGGGACTATCCGGTCATTACCGGCATCTTTCTCCTCGTGGGCGTCGGCGTAATGACGATCAACCTGCTCGTCGACATCAGCTACGCCCTCCTAGATCCCAAGATTCGTCAGGGCTGACGCATGGCTATCAATTCGACCCTGAAGACCGACGCAGGTCCCGACCGAGGCGCCTGGGCAGCGCCCGTACGGACTTTCTTCAGTCGCCTTTTTAAACAGGACATTCTCGGAACGGTTTGCGCCGGCCTTCTCGCCGCGATCGTGCTCTGCGCACTCCTGGCACCCTGGCTCGCACCGTACGACTTCGACGCGATCGACCTTACATCGCTGATGCAGGGGCCGTCCTGGTCCCACCCACTAGGGACAGACGAACTCGGTCGCGACATCCTCAGTCGGGTCATCTACGGAGCCCGTACTTCCGTTATCGTCTGTATCACCGCCGCGCTGCTATCGCTCGCCATATCGGTCACGCTCGGAGTTCTGTCCGGGTATTTCGGCGGACGTCTCGACGCCCTGGTTCAGCGGTTCGTCGATACTTGGCAGAGCTTTCCCGACCTGATCGTGCTGATCGCGGGCGTCGCGGTTCTCGGCCCCGGCATCGTGCAAATCATCGCCCTCCTCGGCATCCTCTACGGCGTCGCCGGTTCGCGCATCGTACGGGGCGCGGTACTGTCGGCGCGCGAGCAGCTCTACGTGCAGGCGGGCCATTCCTTCGGCGCCGGTAACGGGCACATCATTCTCCGGCACATCCTGCCAACGATCGCCGCGCCCCTCATCGTGCTCTACACCACGCGGCTCGGCGGCGTGATCCTGGTCGAATCGAGTCTCAGCTTCCTTGGTCTTGGCGTGCCGCCGCCGGCACCCGCGTGGGGCCGTATGCTGAGCGATGCCCGCCCCTACATGTTCGAGAACGTCTGGATGGTCGCCGCCCCAGGCCTCGCGATAACTCTGATCGTTTTTTGCGTGAACATCTTCGGAGACTCTCTCCGCGATCTTCTCGATCCGCGCGGAATAGTCCGCAATTGAGCGAACAACAATAACATTAGGGAGGAACAAGGAATGGCACGCGGACATCTCGGAACAATGGCGGCAGCCGCGCTCGGGGCTATAATTGCGACCCAAGCCGTGAGCGCACAGGAGCCGAAATACGGTGGCACGCTGACCATCTCTCCTTACTCCCCCGGGATTTCGGCGTTGTCGTGGGATCCCGCCGACTGGAACTGGAAGGTGTCGATTGATGCGGGGCCCTATATGGAGCAGCTGATGGTGGGCGACCTAAGCAAGGGCGTACGTGGCGGCGGAAAGAACAACTTTTTCAGCGAGGCCTGGCTCTCCGACGACGTGCTGCGCGGCGAACTCGCAGAGAGCTGGGAGGTCGTCGACAAACCGCTCTCAATCGTTGTCAACCTGCGCAAGAACGTGAAATGGCAGGCCTGCAAAGGCATCATGGAAGCGCGCGACTTTACCGCCAAGGATGTCGTGTTCGCGTATAACCGTCTCATCGCTAGTCCGAAGGCGAACAAAGTCTATTTCTCCTTCATCGACAGGGCCGAGGAGACGGGACCGCACCAAGTGACCTTCTTCCTAAAGGAGTACAACTCGGAGTGGAAATACCGTCTCGGCTACGGCTACTACGCCGGCATCTATCCCAAAGAGATTACGGAGGCTCCCAACGGCGGCGCTGGCAACTGGCAGAATGCCTGCGGCACAGGTCCCTTCCGGCTGACGCGGTATGAGGCCGGGGCCTTCGGGGATTATCAGGCTAACAAGGAGTACTGGGACCGCGAGAAAATCGACGGCAAACCGTACAAGATTCCCTTCGTCGATAAGCTTGTGATGCGGACGATCGCGGATTCACAGACACGCCTAGCCGCCTTCCGCACTGGCAAGATCGATGTCATGACGAATATTAGCTGGGACGAGCTCAAATCGCTGGCACCGATCCGAGATAAAATCAAAGTCGTCGAACACCCCGACTATGCGGGTGAGGCGCTGGCAATGCGGGTCGATGCACCACCCTTCGACAACCCGAAGGTACGTCTCGCCTTGAATCTCGCGGTCGACCGGGCCGCCATCGCGAAGCAGATCTATGGCGGCCACGCTGATTTCCCACACCTGCCATTGGATGAAACTTGGGAAGGCTATTTCACGCCGGCCGAAAAGATGTCGGAGGAGGCACGGGAGGTTCTCCAATACAATCCGGCCAAGGCCAAGAAACTCCTAGCCGAAGCGGGTCTTGCGAATGGTTTCGAGTTCAAGGCTCAAGTTCCGACCTTCGCTGACCAATTGAAGAAGGCACAGATTGTAGCCGGATATCTGTCGGCAATCGGTGTAAAGATGATCATCGAGCCAAAGGAGTATGGGGCGTTCCTCAGTCTGATGACATCCGGCAAGCACGGCCCCGGCTATTGGCATCTCGCAGGTATGAGCAATCCGACCGCTTCAGTCGAGAAACTGTTCCGCTCCTCGTCCGTCTGGAATACTGCCCGCGTCAACGACCCGAAGGTCGATGCGGCGCTCGACGCCATACAGCAGGAGAGGGACCCGGACAAGGTCAAGAAGGCCGTCGCCGCGCTCACCAATGAGATGACCGCGCGAGCGCCATTCCTGTTTCTGCCCAGGCCGCGCTCGTTCACGGTATGGTGGCCGTGGGTCAAAAACTATTATGGCGAGATTTCGGTCTCCGCTCGGCGTGATGCGCCGATCTGGGCGCGCGCTTGGATCGATCAGGATCTAAAGAAGTCGATGGGCTTCTGATCGATGCCCGGAAGTTTGGAAAAGTCGGGGCCCCCGATACTGGATGTGCGCGGGCTCTGCATGGGCATCTGGTCAGGCAAGACGGAGTTGGTCGCTGTTGCAGACGTTTCGTTCCGAGCCTATTCCGGCCAGGTCGTGGCGCTCGTAGGCGAAAGCGGCGCGGGCAAGAGCATCACGGCGATGTCGCTCACCCATCTACTGCCAATGCCACCGATCAAGATCACGGCCGGCGAAATACGCCTCTCCGGCCGTGATATGCAGACGCAGTCACCGAAACAGATCAGGGACATCCGAGGCAACGAGGTCGGCATCGTTTTCCAGGAGCCGATGACAGCGCTGAACCCAAGCCTGCGCATCTGGCGCCAGATCGCCGAGCCGCTGGTGCGTCATCGCCGGCTGTCCTGGAGCGCTGCCAAAGCGCAGGCGATCAACCTGCTCAAGAAGGTCCGCATCCCTGATGCAGAGACCAAGGCCGAGGCCTATCCTCACCAGCTCAGTGGGGGTATGCGCCAGCGCGTCATGGTGGCTATCGCGATCTCCTGCGAGCCAAGACTCATCATCGCGGACGAGCCGACGACAGCACTCGACGTCACCGTACAGGCGCAGATTTTGGCGCTTCTCACTGACCTTACCCGCGGGTTGGGCGGGGCGCTGCTTCTCATCACGCACGATCTCGGCGTCGTGGCGCGCTACGCCGACTGGGTCAACGTGATGTATGCCGGCCGCATCGTCGAGACAGCGGCGGCCAAGAACCTCTATCGCGATGGGCGTCATCCTTATACGCACGCCCTCCTCGCCTCCGTGCCCAAGATCGTCGGTCCGATCGCTCATCGGCTCGAGTCAATCGCTGGGCAGCCACCCGCTCCCTCCGACGGAACCGGGGGCTGCGCCTTCGCACCGCGCTGCTCACGTCGGACCGAACGGTGCGACGAACGCCCTCCGCTTGGCGGCGACGACCGCACGCGGAACGGCCATCTGTTCGCGTGCTGGAATCCGCTATGAACGACGTAGCAACGAATATTCTCGATGTCTCGGACCTGTGCGTCGACTATGCAAGCACCACCTCTTTCGGCGTAACGGGCGCCCCCTCCGTTCGAGCTGTCAAGGGCATATCCCTCACACTCCAGCGCGGCGAAACTCTCTCGCTCGTCGGCGAAAGCGGTTGCGGCAAATCCACCACGGCCATGGCCATACTACAACTGACGCCGCCGAGCGGCGGCCGGGTCGTGTTCGACGGACGCGATATCACGGGCTTCAGTCATCGCCAGATGCGACCGCTGAGGCGTGAGATGCAGATCATCTACCAGGATCCGTTTGGGTCGCTAAATCCCCGCATGACAATCGCCGACCTGATCGCCGAACCGATGGCGATTCAGGGCGTCGGCAGATCGGGCAACGAGCGCCGCGCGAAGGCTGCCGAACTCCTAGATACGGTCGGAATGGGTACTCGCTTCCTCGACCGCTATCCGCACCAACTCAGCGGTGGCCAGCGTCAGAGGGTCGCCATCGCGCGCGCCCTGTCACTGCGTCCGAAACTGCTCATCTGTGATGAGCCGGTCTCAGCTCTCGACGTCTCAGTGCAGGCCCAGGTTCTGAACTTGTTTTCCGACCTCAAGGAGCAGTTCGGCTTGTCCTATCTGTTCATCTCGCACGACCTCGGCGTCGTCCGACACATGAGCGATCGGGTCGCAGTGATGTATCTCGGACGCATCGTCGAGATCGCGACGCGCGACGACCTCTACGGCGAACCGCTCCATCCCTACACGCGCATTCTTCTCGATGCGGTAGCGGTGCCGGACCCGCAAATCGAGCGCGCCCGCGATCACGTGCTCCTTCAGGGCGAGGTGCCGAGCGTCGCCACCCCCCCGCCCGGCTGTCCATTTCACCCTCGCTGTCCGTCCGCCATGCCGGTCTGCAGCCGCGAAATTCCGCCGCTGCGGTTGCACGGCAATCGGCAGATCGCCTGCCATTTGTATGATGAGGCAGCAGCCAACAAGACAATCGAAGCCGCGATGGACGGAAATGGCAATCCAAACTAGGATGTCAGAGCGGTCGCTTGTCCGAACCTAGCCCAAGCGCCTCCCTAGGACGTCAGGCAACGGGCCGCCCATCGCCCAATCGACCAACTCCACCGTGTGAACGACTGGAATGCCTGTTCCAGCACCAATCTGCGTTATGCAGCCGAGATTTCCACTCGCAATGATTTGCGGTTTGACCTTCTCAATGTTGGTGACCTTTCGCGCGCGCAGTCGATTGGCGATCTCAGGCTGCAGTACGTTGTATGTTCCGGCGGAGCCGCAACATATGTGGCCTTCCGGTACTTCTCTCACTACAAACCCCATTCGCCTCAAAAGTGACTTCGGCTGATCTCTAACCTGCTGTCCATGCTGCATCGAGCATGCCGAATGGTAAGCCACGACCTGGCCGGTAGTCCGAACACCGTCTTGAAGCGGTAATTCATGCAAGAATTCTGTGATGTCCCGCGCTAGAGCCGAGATCCGTACGGCTTTCTGAGCGTAGGCGTTATCGTTGCGAAGTAGGAAGCCATAATCTTTAATGACCGTTCCGCAACCGGACGTCGTAACCACGATGGCATCGAGGCCGCCGTTCTCGATTTCACGCGTCCATACATCCACGTTGTGTCGAGCCGCATCCAGCGCCCGACTTTCGTATCCCAAGTGCTGCACGAGAGCTCCGCAGCACCCCTCGTCGATCGGTTGAACTACTTCGATACCGTGACGCGTCAACAACCGGATTGCTGCCTCGTTGATGTTCTGGCCGAGGACCTGCTGGGCACATCCGCTCAGAAGCGCAACCCGACCGCGCGGCCTGTCGACGGTCGCGCCCGGTAACCTTCGGGTCGGCCTTCTTCGCTTGAATGACGACGAAAGTTCAATCATCGCAGCGAGTTGCGTGCCGCCGGGAAGATTGGCCAACCACTTTCTGATCGGCCTGCTCACGGTAGCCACGCGTAAAGCCAACCTAAGTCGGCCCGGAAACGGCAGCACCTTCGCCAACATGCCTCGAAGCAACCTATCAGGCAGAGGACGCGTGTAGGTTCGGGCGATATGGGCTCGCGCGTGATCGACCAGGTGCATGTAGTGCACGCCGGACGGACAGGTCGTCATGCAGGAAAGACACGTCAGACATCGATCGATATGCTCGACGACCTGAGGGGTCGCCGGCTTTTCCTCCTCCAACATGTCCTTGATCAGATAGATGCGCCCGCGCGGACTGTCCGCTTCGTCACCAAGAAGCAGGTATGTCGGGCATGTCGCAGTACAAAAGCCACAATGCACGCAGGCACGGAGGATTTTTTCTGACTCGCTTACATGTGCATCGGCCAGGGCCGTCAGCGAGAAGTTTGTTTGCATACCAGTCCGCCCTCGCCTCAGATACCGGCGTACATCCTGCCGAAATTTAGAACGCGGTCAGGATCGAAACATTTCTTGATCTCCTGCGTCAACTTGAGCACCGCAGGAGGAAGCGGCTCGAACACATCGATCCTGCGGCGAATCTCCGATGAAGCCCGTACGAGTGTGGCGTGCCCACCGGTATTGACCATAGCTTCCCGAACGACCGACGCTCCCGCATCGTCAGCGCCCACGACCGCGAGCCACACGAGACCACCGCCCCAGTCGTAGAAATAGCGCACGCCGAGTTTTTGCCGGATGTCGGCAAGAACATGCGGCGCTTTGGAGGGGGCCAAGGACAACCGCCAAATGGAACGATCCATTGGCTGAGCCAGCCAGTGCGCGTCGCGCACGCGCAACCACAGGTTCGCGCTTTCATCACCTTCGATCAGCTCGGCCCTACCAAAGGAGCGCCACAGCTTGGCAAGCTCACGGGCACCATATGCTACCGAGCCGTCAGAACCCTCGAGTCGAACGATCGTAGTCGAGTCCGACCCAATACTCGCCGGAATATGCGCTGCCGCCGACACCGCGAAAGACGACCCGAGCGCTGCGGTGAGCGCTGCAATCGCTGTCGTGTCGTTCATGCCGCCCAATCCCACCGATAGGGAACGCGCCGGCTTCGGCAACACTTTGAAGATGACCTCGGTCAAAACGCCGAGCGTACCCCACGCACCGCAGTTCAGCTTGACTAAATCGAGTCCGGTGACGTTTTTCATTACGCGCCCGCCGGATTTGACGACGTCTCCGCGGCCCGTGACCAAGCGAACGCCGATCAGGCTGTCGCGACAAGCTCCGACCGCGATACGACGCGGACCCGAAACATTCCCGGCGACAATACCTCCGATTGTCGGCTCCGCGCTCGTCCCGAACAGCACACGATGATCCATCGGCTCGAACGGAAGCATCTGGTTGTGCTTGGCGAGCATCCGATCGATTTCGGAAACCGGCGTCCCAGGCAAAGCACCGATCACGAGCTCTGTCGGCTCGTAAAGCGAGACTCCCCGCATGCGCTCGGTCGTTAGAGACATGGCGTATCCACCCAGCGGTCGGCCCATCGCCGACTTGGAGCCGGCGCCGCGCACGACGAGAGGCATCTTTGCTGTGGCCGCATCCTTGATGGCAGACGACAGTCCGCACTCGTCGCGCGGCTTATAGCAATCGGTCATCACACTCCCGTCACCCTAACCTTGACATCGAAAATCGAGGGGAAACACCTTATCCGTATTGAGCAGCCATCGCGGATCGAACGCGGCGCGCACCCGAATCTGTTGAGCCAGATCGGCATCGTCAAACTGGCAGCGCATTAGATCACGCTTCTCGATACCGACACCGTGCTCGCCCGTCAGGCACCCACCAACTTCAACGCAGAGCCTGAGAATGTCATCTCCCGCTGCTTCCGCCTTCGACTGCTGCGACGGATCGTTCGCGTTGTAGAGGATGAGCGGATGTATGTTGCCGTCACCGGCATGGAAAACATTCGCGACACGCAATCCGTGTCGCTGTACGATCTTGGAGATCTCCGCCAAAACGTACGACAGCTTGCCGGTCGGCACCGTGCCGTCCATGCACAAATAGTCAGCGACTCGCCCGGTCGCACCGAAAGCCGACTTCCGCCCCTTCCAGATTGCCGCCGTCTCAATTGCCGACCTGCTCTCGCGCACTGTCGTCGCACCATTCGCACGAGCGATGGCGGTGATGTCCGCCAGCGTCGCGTCCATCTCGGCGTCGGACCCTTCGACCTCTACAATCAGAAGGGCCTCGACATCGAGCGGATAGCCGGCCTTGGCGAAGGCCTCACAGATCTCGATGGCGGCCTTGTCCATGTATTCGATGGCTACGGGAATGATACCGGCGGCAATGACGTCCGCAACCGCCTTGCCCGCTCCCTCGCAAGACGGGAAACCGAACAGAACCGGGCGCGCTCCCTCGGCCGATTTCAGAATTCGGAGGGTCGCTTCGGTCACTATCCCGAGCTGCCCCTCGGAGCCGACGACCAGGCCCAGCAGATCGAGGCCAGCGCTATCGAGATAGTCACCGCCGAGATCGATGATCGATCCATCGATCAGTACCATCCTTACGCCGAGGAGGTTATTGGTCGTGACTCCATACTTCAGGCAATGCGCGCCTCCGGAGTTGTTGGCAATGTTGCCTCCGATCGTGCAGGCAAGTTGAGAGGAGGGGTCTGGCCCATAGAAGAAGCCGTTCTCCGCCACCACCGCCGTTACGCTCAAATTTGTGACTCCCGCTTCGACGCGGATGAAGCGGTCATCGTAGTTGACTGCGAGCACCCGATTCATCTTTGAAAGTCCGAGAACGACGGCGTCTTCACTCGGAATTGCCCCGCCGGCGAGAGACGTACCTGCGCCGCGCGGCACGACCTTGACGCCGGTGTCGTGACAGTATTTCAGAACGGCACTCACCTCTTCGGTCGTCTTCGGTAGGACGACGGCGAGCGGCATCTTGCGATAGGCCGTCAACGCATCTGTCTCATAAGCCCGACACTCGTCCGCCGACGTTATTAGCCCAGCGGGGTCAACAAGGCGGGTTAGATCGTTTATGATTGAATCTCGGCGCGCGAGGATTTCTCGATTTGGTTCGGTGAACCTAATTTTGCTCATCGTATCCTCGTCATCGGATAATTTTCCGATGGGTCATTCGCGGCCTGATGCAATCGACATAAGCCCGACGCATCCACCATCGAGCTTCTATTGCACTAACGCCACGACCCTCTCAGGGTGGCCCGACCAGCGCCAACCAAGCGTCGGCCGCGATAGCCCTAGCATCATTCCGCCAAGGGCCGGAGGATGAAGCCAGAGTTGCTCCGGATCTCGACCGCTCCGCTTCTCCTCGCGCGGATCCAGCGTGTGTCCCACGTCGTCCGCCTTCGCCGATCTTTCGATGCGACCGATCTCTCGGCTTTCGGCATACGCCATATAGAAAGACGAGCCTTGGCGGGCGTGATACCTGCCGAGCGTCTTGGTGAAGTCCGTCGGCGTGATGACTTCAAATCGGTCGAGGCGATCAGGCGCGAAGAGAGTGAGGACGCCCGTATAGCCAAAGAGCTCCGAGGTAATCGTCACGAAATTCCGTGTATCAAGACGAAAGACTTCGGCGAAGCGCGTTACCGCGGCTGCCTGGTCGGCCGCGAGCAAAGTCACCTCATAAAGGAAATCAATCCCGCCGGTCGGCTCCACCGTACGCGGGGGAGAGATTACGAAATGGACCGGCTTCCCCTCGATTTTGAACCGGAGAAAATCCTGGCCATTTTCGTGCTGATGCTCAACTCCGACCGACGTGGCATGATGCACCAGTGCACGCGGGTCGAGTGAGGTCGCGCCGGCGCCGAATAGATGAGATCGCCCGCGTCTTGCCAGTTCGTCCGCGACAACGCCGTTGCCTTCCGGCTCCAACAACTCAATCTCGCCGGTCCCGGCACGCAATGTCACTCGTTTGGCGCCCAATCCCCGGACCCGATCCGCAGAGACTTGTTCCGCCCCCAATCGGCGACGCCACATCTCCGCGGCACTTTTGGCATCCGGCGTCGCGATCTGAACGCGGTCGATGGTCAACAACACTTCGCTAACTCGCTTTAGGCGTTGGATCTTTGGGCCCTAGAGTCTGGCGCGGCGAAGGACCGTCGCGAGGTTTGACCTGCGCGACGCATGCTCCGCGACGGCGTATCAGCATTGCCGATCGCGCATGCTAACCGTGCATCTGGGTCAGGAACTTAGTGTTGAGATAAGCGCCCATCGCTTCTGTACCACCTTCCGAACCGTATCCGGAGTCCTTGATTCCTCCGAAGGGAGTCTCCGGTAAGGCAAGGCCTTGGTGGTTGATCGACACCATTCCACTCTCCACGATCGAGCCGAGCGCGCCGATCGTCGCCGCTGACTTCGTATACGCATATGCAGCAAGGCCATAAGGGAGCCGATTCGCTTCGACCATGGCATCCTCGAATGTCGAGAACGACGCGATTGGCACAACAGGGCCGAATGGCTCCTCGTTCATAATGCGCGAGTCGAGAGGCACGTCCGTCAGAACCGTCGGTTGAAAGAAGAAGCCATCGTTGCGCAGGCGCCTCCCACCTGTCCGGATGCGCGCGCCGCGCTGAACGGCGTCCGAGACCAGCGCGTCCATCGCCTCGGCTCGACGGAGATTAGCTAGTGGTCCCATTTGGGTCGCTTCGTCGAGGCCGTCCCCGACGACGAGAGCTTTGGCAGCAGCGGTGAATTGTTCAACGAAGTCGTCGTAGACCCGTTCATGGACCATGAACCGGGTCGGAGAAACACAAACCTGGCCGGCATTCCTGAACTTTGCCGCGGACAGCAATTTTGCCGCTTGTTTGACATCTGCGTCCTCGAAGACTAGCGCAGGCGCATGTCCACCTAGCTCCATCGTAACGCGCTTCATGTGACTTCCAGCGAGAGCCGCAAGCCGCTTCCCGACTGGCGTCGAACCCGTGAACGAAATCTTGCGAATGACAGGGTGGGCAATCAAGTATTCCGATATGTCGGACGGCACACCGAAAACGAGATTGAGGACACCGGAGGGCAAGCCGGCATCGACATAAGCATTGACCAGAGCTGCACAACTTGCCGGCGTTTCTTCGGGTCCCTTCAGAATCACGGAGCACCCGGCCGCCATCGCAGCTGATATCTTTCTGACGGCTTGGTTGATCGGAAAATTCCACGGCGTGAAGGCGGCGACAGGCCCAACTGGCTCGCGGATCACGACCTGCTGTACGGCGCCGGAACGAGACGGAATGGTCCGACCGTAGGATCGACGCGCCTCCTCCGCGAACCAGTCGATGATGTCTGCGCCGAGCAACACCTCCATCTTCGCCTCGCCCAGCGGCTTGCCTTGCTCGAGCGTCATGATACGCGCGATTGAGGCGGCTCGCTCGCGGAGCTTTTCGGCAGCCCCACGCATCAATTTGTATCGCTCGAAGGAAGACGTCCTCCGCCACAATTCGAACCCGCGCACGGCCGATTCAAGTGCGTCGTCGAGATCGGGGATAGACGCGTGCGCAACCGTTCCGATCAATTTTCCCGTCGCCGGATTCAGGATGGGCTCGACCTTTCCGCTCGTTCCATCGCGCCAGGATCCATCGATGAACAACTTTGTATCGGGGTACATCTGCTCGCGACTTGTCACCATTTCCATCCGTCCGGTCTATAATTCGTTAAACTGAGGTAGCCGCTGACAGCAACTCCTCGGCACGCTTTTTCAAGTCGTGCTTTCTAATCTTCCCGTTCGGGGCTACCGGAAGTTGCGGCAAGACAATGATCTGCTGCGGCTTCTTGTATGGTGCAAGCTGCCGCTCCACGAGCGCGAGCAACTCGGCCACTTCGATGGTACTTCCAGGCGTTGGCTCGACGAAGGCGATAATTTCCTCGTTGCCCTCGATTGATCGCCCGACTACCGCGGAATTTAGAACCGCCGGATGAGTATTGAGGACAGCCTCGATTTCGGGCGGATAGACGTTGAAGCCGGACCTGATAATTAGCTCCTTCGACCGCCCCTGGATCACCAGTTCACCGCCGGGCGACCGGCTGACGATATCTCCGGTCTTCAAATACCCTTCGCGATCGATCGCCGCCGCGGTCATGTCCGGCTGACCATAGTACCCCAACATCACGTTAGGCCCGCGAACGAGCAGTTCGCCCGCTTCGCCATCGGGTACTTCCCGCCCATCAGGTCCAACGATCTTGGTTTCGATTCCCGGGATTGGCGGTCCGATATTGATTTCGTTACTGCCGATGGCATACACCGTCCGACTGATGGTCGGAGACGTCTCAGTCAGTCCGTAACCATTGTGGAGCACCACGCCGAACGCTCGCTCGACGCTCTGTCGCAGAGACAGATCGAGCGGTGCCGTTCCTGTATAGACATACCGAAGGTTATTGGGCGTGAGCTTGATGTTGTTCTGATCGACGTAAGCAATGATCCGCGACAGCAGCGCGGGAACAGCAGTGAAGATGGTCAATGAACCATTCACGACGGCATCAATTGCTCGCGTGAGAGAGAACCTCGGCATGATCCTCAGGTGCGCGCCGGCGAACAGCATACCTTGCAGCAACGTCAGCCCGTACGAATGAGAGATCGGCATAACGCAGAGCGTGACGTCCTCGGGAAAGAGCGTGTTGGTTCTTTTGCCTCGGCCCGCCACGTAAGCGAGGTTGCGGTGACTGAGCATCACTCCCTTCGGGCGACCGGTGGTTCCAGTCGTGTAGATGAGAACAGCAACCTGGCGGGCAGGATCCTCATAGACCTCCTCTGGGACGGTGCTCGCCTCCAGCTTACCTACCTTGATCGCTCCAATCCCTGTGAATGTTTCGGCTTCGGCCCCGCGCCGGCACGCCGCTGCGTCTGCTTCCGCCGATATTCCGTGCGTATAGAATACGCGTCTGGGTTTGCAATCACTCTCAATGGCGTCCAGTTCGTGCGGGCCGAGCCGGGCGTTCGTCATCACTGCCCACGCATCAAGCCGGCTGACCGCATACATCAGGACGATGGCGCTAATTGAGTTCTCGCCCACCACCATGACCCGATCACCGGGACGGATTCCTAGACGCGCCATATCACCTGCGACGGCCTCGATCGTATCGATCAATCTTCGATAGGACCAGACGATGCCCTGCTCGTCAGTAATGGCCGGCCGGGAGGCTCCTGCTTTGGCCCCCTCATTCACAATGAGGTGGATGCGTCGCGGCAGGTCAGTCAAAAAATCCACTTCCATGGCGGGCCCAATCTTCTTCGCCAGAACCGAAATTTCGCATCCAGCACCTCGACTACAAGCAACTGCGGATGGCGAGGTTATTCTTTGCTGGGTAGTTCACCGATATTGGTCGGACCAGTTTGGTACGATCACAACCGTATTGTCAAGTGAGTTTTGGCGGCACCGCTTAACGGCG
>CAUJKI010000019.1 GCA_963205015.1 Pseudomonadota bacterium | reverse complement strand
CGGTGTCGGCGAAGTGAAATTCAGCGGCAAGGTTCTGCCCTCGGTGCGGGGGCTCGAGTACACGGTCGATATGAGGCTCGTCATCCTGCGCAAGCTGAAGCTCGGCATCGGCGACGGCACATTGGCGGCGGATGGGCAGGTGATCTACACCGCGAGCGATCTCAAGGTAGGGTTGTTCGGCGCGGGCGAGAGTGTAGATAGCGTCCCCGCTTGAGATGATACTGTCGGCCGCATCGGAAACCGCGGCCGAGTGATTGCGACGTGGGTGGGATTGGGCGGACGCAGCGCGCTGCGGCTGCCATACTAGTGGAAGGAAGACGGAGGATGAGGCGGGTCGTCGTTACCGGGATGGGCATCGTCTCATCCATCGGCAACAGCACGCAGGAGGTGCTGGCCTCGCTCCGGGAGGCCAGATCCGGCATTACGCGCGCCGAGAAGTATGCCGAGCTCGGCTTCCGCTGCCAGGTCCATGGTGCCCCGACGATCGACTGGGAATCGGCCGTGCCGAGGAAGCCGAAGCGCTTCATGGAGGCGGGCGTCGCCTGGAACTACATCGCCATGGAGCAGGCGATCCGCGATGCCGGTCTTGAGCGGGACGATGTCGTCAGCGAGCGCACGGGCATCATCGTCGGCTCCGGCGGTCCCTCGACCTATGCGATCGTCAAATCGGCTGAGACGGCGCGCGAGAAGGGCCCGAAGAAGATCGGCCCGTTCGAAGTGCCGAAGGCTATGTGCTCCGGACCATCCGGCGTGCTTGCGACAAGCTTCGAGATCAAGGGAGTGAACTACTCGATCTCGTCGGCCTGTGCGACGTCAGCGCACTGCATCGGCAATGCCGCCGAGATGATCCAGTGGGGCAAGCAGGACGTCATGTTTGCCGGCGGCTGCGAGGAGCTCGACTGGACGCTCTCGGTGCTTTTCGACGCGATGGGCGCGATGTCGAGCAAGTTCAACGACAGGCCCGCCACGGCTTCGCGCGCCTATGACGCCAACCGCGACGGCTTCGTGATCGCGGGCGGCGCCGGGATGCTGGTCCTCGAGGAGCGCGATCGCGCGGTCGCGCGCGGCGCCAGGATCTATGGTGAGCTGGTCGGCTATGGAGCGACCTCGGACGGCTTCGACATGGTCGCACCGTCAGGTGAGGGCGCTGTCCGTTGCATGCGCAAGGCTCTCGAGGGTTTCGACGGCAAGGTTGTCGGCAAGGTCGACTATATCAATCCCCATGGGACGGGGACGCCGGTCGGCGACGAGCGGGAAATCGCCGCCATCCGCGAGGTCTTCGGCAAGGATATTCCTCCCATTTCCTCGACGAAATCCCTTACCGGCCATTCACTTGGCGCCATTGGCGTGCAGGAGGCGATCTTCTCGCTCCTGATGCTGAACAATGGTTTTATTTGCGAGAGCGCCAATATCGAGGAACTGGATCCGGCGTTTGCCGATGTCCCCATTGTGCGCGAGCGCCAGGACAAGCTCCTTAACTGTGTGCTCTCGAACAGCTTTGGTTTCGGCGGGACGAATGCCACCCTGGCATTCCGCCGCCATTCAGGTTAAGGGCAGGGCGCCGACCGGCGCCGCCTCCGACCTTTCTGGCGGCCCGGTCAGGCGCTCATGGCGCCGCAGAGGGCGCCAGGATCCATGGAGCATTTTCGCCGAGACAAGGCGACGGTCACTCAGCGTTGCTGGCTGTCCGCCGCTCGCCGGGCTGGCCTTGGCATCGTAGGGGCTCAAATGAGTGAAAAAGACATCCTTGCGCCAGGCGCCCTGATGGCCGGCAAGCGCGGGCTCGTGATGGGCGTCGCCAACGACCGATCGATCGCCTGGGGCATCGCCACTGCGCTGGCCAAGCACGGCGCCAAACTGGCATTCACCTATCAGGGCGACGCTTTCGGCCGGCGCGCCGTTCCGCTTGCGGAGTCGGTTGGATCCGAGGTCATCGTGCCCTGCGACGTCAGCGATCTCGCCAGCGTCGATAACGTGTTCAGTGAGATCGAGAAGAAGTGGGGCGGACTCGACTTCATCGTCCACGCCCTTGCCTTCTCGGATCGCCGCGAGCTGATGGGCCGTTACTCGGACACGACGCGCGACAACTTCACCAATACCATGGTGATCTCCTGCTTCTCCTTCACGGAGATCGCCAAGCGGGCCGCCCCGCTCATGAAGGACGGCGGATCGTTGCTGACGCTTACCTATGGCGGCTCGCAGCGTGTCGTGCCCTCGTACAACGTCATGGGTGTCGCCAAGGCGGCGCTCGAGGCCTCGGTCCGCTATCTCGCTGCCGATTTCGGCCCGCAGGGCATTCGCGTGAACGCGCTTTCGGCCGGCCCCATGCGGACGCTCGCAGGCGCCGCCATCTCGGATGCCCGCGTGATCTTCAACTTCCAGGGGGAGAGCGCACCCTTGAAGCGCACGCCGACCCTCTCGGAGGTCGGCGGTTCGGCGCTCTACCTGCTTTCGGACCTGTCGGGCGGCGTGACCGGCGAAGTACACTACGTCGACTGCGGCTACAATGTCGTGTCCATGCCTTCGCTCGAGACGCTCAAGACCCAGGACGAGATCATCGAGAAGGCCCGCGCCGCGCTCAAAGACGCCGGCAAGGGCTAAGCCGCCCCCGCCCTCCCGGACCGCCCAAGACTTAAGCAGCATGGCGCTTCCCTAAAGCGTCGGACCTTGAATGCGACCGGTGCGCGTCCCCGGTCTAAGAGTCGCATTCAAGGTCCAGAGACGCTTAGAGATAATTGCTCTTCTAAAGCAACTTTGGACTTGAAATTCACTCCCGCCCCAGCCCGGAGCCGAGGTGAATTTCAAGTCCGTTGCTTTAGCGGGCGCCATGGCACTATGGTGCGCCGCGAATTTACCGGTGAGCGCCGAGAGGAGAAGATACGCGTCATGGCGAAGATCAAGGTCACGGGCACAGTCGTCGAGATGGACGGCGACGAGATGACCCGCATCATCTGGCAGCTGATCAAGGACAAGCTGATCCACCCCTACCTCGACGTCAACCTCGAGTACTACGACCTTGGTGTCGAAGCCCGCGACCGGACCAACGACCAGATCACCATCGACGCCGCCAACGCGACCAAGAAGCACGGCGTCGCCGTCAAGTGCGCGACGATCACGCCAGATGAGGCCCGCGTCGAGGAGTTCAAGCTCAAGGAGATGTGGAAGAGCCCGAACGGGACGATCCGCAACATCCTCGGCGGCACCATCTTCCGCGAGCCCATCATCTGCAAGAACGTGCCGCGCCTCGTCCCCGGCTGGACGCAGCCGATCGTGATCGGCCGCCACGCTTATGGCGACCAGTACCGCGCGACTGACTTCCTGTTTCCCGGCAAGGGCCGCCTGACGATGAAGTTCGAGGGCGAGGACGGCAAGGTCATCGAGCAGGAGGTGTTCAAATCGCCGGGGCCTGGCATCGCGCTCGCGATGTACAACCTGGACGACTCGATCCGCGATTTCGCGCGCGCCTCGCTCAATTACGGCCTTTTGCGCAACTACCCGGTCTATCTCTCGACCAAGAACACGATCCTCAAGCGCTATGACGGGCGCTTCAAGGACATCTTCCAGGAAGTGTTCGAGAAGGAGTTCAAGGCCGAGTTCGACAAGCGCAAGATCACCTACGAGCACCGCCTGATCGACGACATGGTCGCTGCCGCGCTCAAGTGGTCGGGCGGCTACGTGTGGGCGTGCAAGAACTATGACGGTGACGTGCAGTCCGACACGGTCGCACAGGGCTTCGGCTCCCTGGGTCTCATGACCTCCGTGCTGCTGACGCCGGACGGCAAGACCTGCGAGGCCGAGGCGGCGCACGGCACGGTCACGCGCCATTACCGTGAGCATCAGAAGGGCCGCGAGACCTCGACGAACTCCATGGCCTCGATCTTCGCCTGGACCCGGGGCCTCGCCCATCGCGCCAAGCTCGACAACAACCCGGAGCTCGCCAAATTCTCGACCACGCTCGAGAAAGTGTGCGTCGATACTGTCGAGTCGGGTTTCATGACCAAGGACCTCGCCCTTCTCGTCGGCGCCGACCAGAAGTGGCTTTCGACCACGGGCTTCCTCGACAAGATCGACGAGAACCTCAAGAAGGCGATGGCGTAGCATCGCGAGATCTGCCGCCGGCATGGCACCGCGCTGGTGAGGGGGAACCTCCAGTGGCCGGGCCAAGAAACAGGGAGCCCGGTCGCAAGGCCGGGCTCTTTTCGCCTATCCGTGCGTTATAGCTATCATCGGTCCAGCACGGAGCTTTGCGATGGTGCAGTCACGGACGCCGATCCACACCGGAGGGTGCCAGTGCGGCGCAGTCCGCTACGCGCTCTATTCCGAGCCCACCGGCGGCTCGATCTGCCATTGCCGAATGTGCCAAAAGGCCTTCGGCAACTATTTCGCACCACTGGCCGGCGTACCGCCGGAGGACTTCGAATGGACGCGGGGAACGCCGGGCGCCTTCCGATCGTCGGAGGCGGCCGAGCGCGGCTTCTGCAGCCATTGCGGCACGCCGCTCACGTATCGGGTTCTGGACCGGGATCGCATTTCGGTCTCGCTCGGCTCGCTCGACGATCCTGCCCGGGTCGTGCCGAGCAAGCAGTACGGCATCGAAGGTCGCATACCCTGGGTGGGTGAGCTTCTTGACCTCCCTGGCGTCCGGACAGAGGACGACATTCCGGCCGAGCAGCTTGCGCGATTTGCGAGCCGCCAGCATCCCGATCACGACACCTGATCGTGCCCGCTCCGCCTCGGGCGCGCAGCAGGCAGCTTGGTCAACACGTTGGCTTGCTTCCCCGTGAATGCGAATATGGGGTCAATGCTGTGCAGATGAATGCGCAGCGCCGTAGTTCAGGGAGACAACGTCCAATGAAGAAGAGTGCTGGATGGTTGCTGATCATGGCCGTCGGCTTGGCATGGCCCGCTGTCGCCGCCGCCGAGACGCCGGTCCGCGGCGGGATCCTCAATTTCGCGGTTGTCGCCGAGCCGCCGAACTACGATTGCCACTCGAATACGACGTTCGGGCATACGCACCCGATCGCGCCGCACTATTCGACGCTGCTGAAGTTCCACGGCAAGACCTATCCGGACGTGACTGGCGATCTCGCCGAATCCTGGTCCGCCGCCGCGGACGGCATGAGCTACACCTTCAAGCTGCACAAGGGTGTCAAGTTCCATGACGGCTCGCCGCTGACCTCGGCGGACGTGAAAGCCAGCTACGAACGCATCATCCGGCCGCCGGAGGGCATCGTCTCCGCGCGCCGCTCCTATTATTCCGACTTCGGCGACATCGAGACGCCGGACGAGCAGACGGTCGTTTTCAAGATGAAAACGCCGATTGCGGGCGTGCTGCCGCTTCTCGCCTCGCCCTTCAACTGCATCTACAGCGCCGCAAAGCTGAAGGAAAACCCGCGCTATCCCGAACGTGAGATCATGGGCTCGGGTGCCTTCGCCTTCGTCGAGCACGTGCGCGGCGCGACCTGGACCGCAAAGCGCTTCGACGGCTATTTCAAAGAAGGGCTTCCCTATCTCGATGGCTACAAGGCCTTCTTCGTAAAGTCGCCGACCGTGCTGCCCGGCTTGCTCGGCGGGCAGTTCGATGCCGAGTTCCGCTTCCGCTCGCCCGGCGAGCGCGATCAGCTCGTGGCCAAGCTCGGCGACAAGGTCTGGGTGAAGGAGCAGCCGCTTGTTTCGGCGCTGATCGTGATCTTCAACACGAAGCGTCCGCCGTTCAACGACGAGAAGGTCCGCCAGGCGCTTTCTCTGGCGATCGACCGCTGGGGCGGCGGCGAGGCGCTCGGCAAGATCGCGGCGATCAAGTATGTCGGCGGGATCGTGCGACCAGGCTACGAGATGGCGCTTCCGGAAAGCGATCTCGTGAAGCTTCCGGGCTTCGGCAAGGATCCGGCAGCAGCACGGGCGGAGGCCCAGAAGCTGCTGAAGGAAGCCGGCGTCGACAAGCTCTCGTTCAAGCTCCTGAACCGGTCGGCGACGGATCCCTATACGGCGGCAGGCGTCTATCTGCTCGACCAGTGGCGGCGCGTCGGCGTGACCGCCCAGCACGAGCAGTACGAGACGGCGCCCTATCAGGCTGCCCTGTCTAGCGGCAACTTCGACGTCGCCATCGAGTTCATCTCGGACTACACGGACGACCCGACGGCGCAGTTCACGAAGATGCTCTCGAAGAGGGTGTCCGCCGTCGGCTATTCCAATCACGAGGACGACAAGATCGACAGTCTCTACAAGGCGCAGCAACGCGCTGTCGATCCAGCCGAGCGCAAGCGTATCGTCAACGAGCTCGACCGCTATGTGCTCACGGCGGCCAATGCCGTCCCCTTCCTCTGGTTCCAGCGGATCACCGTTCAGCCGACGCGCTTGAAGGGATGGTACGCCATGCCGAGCCACTATCTCGGCCAGGACCTTTCCGACGTCTGGCTCGAGCCGAAGTGAGCCAGGCAGTCTGATCCTTGTGCCTCGTGCCGCCTCGAGTGGTACGGGGCGACCGGCTCACATGAGGATCTCGCGTGCGCCGACGACGGCGTTCGCTATGTAGTCGAAGGCCACGCGGAGGCGCTCCACGCCCCGCACGTCCGGGTGGGCAACCAGCCATAGCTCGCGGACCAGTGCGTCCTCGCCGAGGTCCACGGCTACGAGATCGGGATACTGGTGAGCGACGAACTTCGGGATGAGGCCGACGCCAAGCCCTGCCCGCGCTGCGGCGAGGCGTGCGAAGAGCGTGTTCACTTTCAGCGAGACGCGGTGCGTGTTGCCCGCAACGCGCATGCAGTGCTTTGCCGCTTCGAGGTGCGCGACGTCGTCGGCAAAGCCGATGAAATCCAGGGGGCCGTTGCCGCGTGCTTGCAGGTAGCGCCGGTCGGCGTAGAAGTAGCTCGCGTAGTCGGCAATCTTGCGGGTGATGAGCGTGGCACCCTCGGGGCGCGAGTGACGGATGGCGAGATCGACGTCGCGCCGGGCAAGGCTCAGGTTGCGGCTGCTGATGATGAGCTCGATCTCGAGGCCGGGATTCTCGACCATGAGCTCCCGCATGCGCGACATGAGGAAGTAGGAGCCGAACACTTCCGTCGCCGTGAGACGGACTTTGCCCACGACCGCGTCCGCGGGACCGGCCGCCAGCCGGCGGATGGACTGAGCGCCGTCGGCCATCGCTGTGGCTGCTGCCGCGGCGCGTTCACCTGCCGGGGTCAGCGTGAAGCGACCGTCGTGACGGTCGAAGAGCTGAACACGGAGGACCTGCTCGAGCGCCGTGATCCGACGGCCGACGGTTGCGTGCGTGACACCGAGCGCGCGCGCGGCGGCAGAAAGACTGCCTACCCGAACCAGTTCTAGGAAGAAATGCACATCCTCCCAGTCCGGATAGGCTGTGCGTTTTTTAACAGCCATGGTGGATAATTAGGGGATTGCCGATCGTTGATCAACAAGCAAACTCACCCGCCGGATGATCTCGACACTTGCGATGTAGACATCCGATCCATTGGGCGTTCGGGGCCATGATGGCCCCTGAATTCGTGAAAATTCATGATCGGCAATGTATGGGGGGCTGCGCGTCGTGGACCACGGAATGGCAAGCGGATTTGATCTGAATGGCTGTGTACTGCACCTTCTGCACCGGGCGCAGCAGGCGGCGGATGAGGCTTTCGCGGCCGCGTTCTCCGATACTGGCCTGACGCCACGCCAACTCGCGGTCCTGGTCATCGTAGGTGAGCGCGAAGGGACGAATCAGGTCGGCCTCGTCGACGCAACGGGTATCGACCGTTCGACAACCGCCGATCTGGTGCGCCGACTGATGCGCAAGGGCCTGCTGGCCCGCCGCCGGGCGCGCCACGATGCCCGTTCGAACGTGCTTCGCCTCACGGACGAAGGGCGGGCGCTCCTCGATACCTTCCGCACCCGTGCCGCCGACGTCGATCGGATGCTGCTCGGTGTACTCCCGGAGGGCGGTCGAGCGGGCTTCGTCGAGGCTCTCGGACGCATCGCGGCGATGTCGCCGCCAGGCGGCCCGGCAAACGTCGACCGTAATCTCTACGCGGCCGAATAGCTCATTCAACGTGCGGCGGCAGTCGGCCAGGCGTCGATCAATGCCTCGATGCTGAGAGCGCGCGCCTCACGCGTGAGCCCGACTTTCTTCAGCGCGCGGATAACGTCGCCGAGTGTCAGCAGGTTGGCGTCGGCGGCGCTCGCCGGCCCCATGGCCTGGGCTGTGCTCAGGACGGTGCGGGCGCCGTCGCCCTTGTCGCTTGCACGCCGGAGCTCGGCGAGGACACCGGTTGCCGGCAGGTAGCCGTCGGTCGGCTGCGGCGTGCGGCTGGCAGCCTCCCAGAGCGGGATCGGAATCTGCACGTCGAGCGCATCGAGCACGGTCACGAGCCGGTGCAGCCGCGGCGCGTCGAAGCGACCGGTGCGCGCGAGGCGCTCGATGCCGGCAAGAGCCCTGCCGTCCGGAACGGAACCCTCGTTCGCGAGCGCGCCGAGCACGCGCCAGTGGTCGAGGTCGCGCGTGAGATCGGCCCAGCTCTCGACCATCTCGCCGCGGCCAGCCCGCACGAGCACCTCCGCCGCGCTGTCGGCGAACCACGCGATCTCGGGCACCGGGCGTAGGCGTTCGACCGTCGGTCCCAGCATGCGCGCGATCGCCGGTCGAATATCGGCCTTGCCCGCATCATCGAGAAGGGTAGCCAGAAGGCGCGCCTTCTGGTTCGGGGCCGCCGCTGAGTCGGCCGCCTGCATGAGGGTCGCACGCCGCATGGGACCCGTCTGCTTTGATGCAATGGGATGGGCTAGATCCT
>CAUJKI010000018.1 GCA_963205015.1 Pseudomonadota bacterium | reverse complement strand
GGCAGTACGCACTGCCCATGGTCGTGCGCTTGCCGCACGGCGGCGGCATCAACGCCGGCCCCCAGCACTCCCAGTGCCTAGAAGCGTGGCTCGCGCATGTGCCGGGCCTCAAGGTGGTCTGCCCCGCGACGGTCGCCGATGCGTATGCGTTGACGCGCGCTGCCATTGCCGATCCCGATCCCGTCATCCTTGTCGAGAACAAGAGCCTCTATGCCGTGAAAGGCGAGCTGCCCGAGCCGCCGCCGAGCACCGAGATAGGCAGAGCAGCCGTGGCGCGGCCCGGACGCGATGCGACCGTCGTCACCTATGGCGCGATGCGCGGCGTCGCGCTCACTACCGCGGATGACCTCGCCCGCGACGGCATCGAGATCGAGGTAATCGACCTGCGCTCGCTCCAACCCTGGGATGAAGGCGCGGTGCTGAGCTCGCTCAAGCGCACACATCGGCTCGTGATCGCACACGAGGCCGTCGAGGCCTTCGGCGTCGGCGCAGAGATCGCCGCGCGCATGGCCGACATCGGTTTCGACGAGCTGGATGGCCCGATCGTTCGCGTCGGCGCGCCGTTCATGCCCGTCCCCTTCGCCAAGGAGCTCGAGGCGCACTACCGTCCCGATGCCGCGCGCATCGCCGCTGCGGTGCGCCGCACGCTCGCCTGAAAGAACAAGGAGCGCTCCATGTCAACCGACGCCATTCTGACCGATATCGCGGACGGCATTGCCGTCGTGACCATCAACCGGCCGAAGGTGCTCAACGCGCTCGACATCCCGACTCTGCTGGCACTCGAAGCCGCTTGGGCCAAGGTCGAGGCCGATCCGGACGTCAAGGTCATCATCATCACCGGCGCGGGAGATCGGGCATTCATAGCCGGCGGCGATATCGCCGATCTCAAATCTCGCGACGGACTCCGCCACTACGAGGAGTTCGGCGAGGTCATCCACCGCGTTTTCCGGCGCATCGAGTTGTGCGACAAGCCGACGATCGCCGCGGTAAACGGATACGCGCTCGGCGGCGGCACGGAGATGATCCTTGCAACGGACATCCGCATTCTTGCCGACAGCGCGCGACTGGGGCTCCCCGAAATCACACTCGGACTCTTTCCCGGCGCCGGCGGCACGCAGCGCATCATCCGCCAGATACCGCTCTGCCGTGCCAAGGAGATCATGTTCACCGGCGAGCAGATCTCGGCTCAGGAAGCCGTGGCGATCGGGCTTGCCAACAAGGTCGTGCCGAAAGCAGAGGTCATGACGGCGGCCCGCGAGATGGCGGCGAAGATGGTCTCGAAATCGCCGCTGGTGCTGAAGCTCCTGAAGCGCACGCTCAACAGCGGCGGCGAGATGCCACTTTCAGCCGCGCTCACGCACGAGCAAGCCATGATCGGGCTCGTGCTCGATACCGAGGATTCCAAGGAAGGCTGCGGCGCATTTCTCGAAAAGCGCGCACCGAAATTCACTGGCCGCTGAGCCATGACCGAGGTTGTCGACCTGTTGATGCCGAAGCTCGGTCTCACCATGACCGAGGGCACCGTCGCGCGCTGGCTCACGGCGCCGGGCGCTCGCTTCGCCGCAGGCGATGCCATCGTCGTCATCGAAACCGACAAGATTGCGAACGAGGTCGAGGCGCCGTCGGCGGGCGAGTTGGTGACGCTGCTCTCCTCCGAGGGCGAGGTCGTTCCGGTCGGCGCCCCGATCGCGCGATGGCGGCTCGACGGCGGCGAGTCCGCAGCGCGGCCATCGCCTGCAAGCGCACCTCATGCGGATGGGAGCCCCGCACCCCGGCCGACAATGCGCGCCGACGCGCCCGCGCCTGATCCAGCAGAGCGCATCATCGCGACGCCCTATGCCCGACGCCTCGCGCGCGAGGCCTCCCTCGATCTCGCAGACCTCTCCGGCTCAGGTCCACGCGGGCGGATCAAGGCGGTGGATGTTTTGCACGCTCTCGAAACTCGTCCTGCGACGCCGAATGCCGCGCCCACGACAACAGCCATGCAGCGGATGGAAGCCGCAAGGGCGGTACATCCCGCCAGCGTTTCGCTTGCGACGGTCGATGTGGATGTCAGCGCGCTCCATGCGCTCGATGCGCGGCTTGCGGGCTCGCGGGATCGTCCCTTCGAGCGCCGCGCCTATCTCGCGCTGGCGTGCATCAAGGCTCTCGATACGGACGGCGACGCACCCGTCCGACTCGGCATTCGGGCGAGCGAGTATCTCGCGACCCTCGATGGAACTGCGCGCGACACGTTGTCTGCCATTGCCGCACGCATGGCGCACGTACAGCCGGGCGGAACCGGCGGCGACGTCGCCATATTTGCTGTCGACGGCAGAACCCGACTGCTCGCGCCGACCATACCTCACGGATGGCGCATGGCGCTCGGCGTTGGCGGCGTTCGCGCAGTTCGCGGCAAAGATGCGACGCATGAGATGACTCTCGCGCTCGCCTATGACGCAGCCAGCATCGACCACGCATTCGCTGCCGAGTTGCTGGATCGCATTGCCGCCCTGCTTGAAGAGCCTCTTCATCTGCTAGCCGGCTGAGACGAACGGAAGGCGCCATGGATTTCGATCTGACCGACGAACAGAAAATGATCGCGGAGAGTGCCCGCAAGATCGGCGAGCGCTTCGGCCTCGACTACTGGCGTGACCACGACGCACGGAAGGCCTTTCCGCAGGAATTCTGGCAGGCCGTCTGCGAGGCCGGGCTCTGTGGCGTCGCATTGCCGGAGACGCATGGCGGCAGCGGCCTCGGCATGATCGAGATGGCACTCATCATCGAGCAGCTTGCGGCATCGGGAGGTGGCTGCACGGTTGGCCAGCTTTTCATGATCAACCCGATCTTCGGCGGCGTCTCCATTTCGCGCTTCGGCAGCGAGGCTATGCGCCGCGAGCTGCTCCCGCGGATCATCTCGGGCGAGATCAACTGTTGCATGGCACTCACCGAGCCGGATGCCGGCTCGAACAGCCTCGAGATCAAGACGTTTGCGACGCGCGCCGGCAATGGCTGGCGCCTTTCAGGCCGCAAGATCTGGATCACCGGCGTCGAGTCCGCACAGAAGATGCTTGTCGTTGCGCGCACGACCAAGGTCGAGGATTCGCCGAAGCGCACGCATGGCCTGACGATGTTCATGATCGACGTCGCGCGCAAGGGAGTCACCTATGCGCCGATCGAGAAAGTCGGTACGAACACGCTCTCGGCCTGCAATGTCTTCTTCGATGACGTCGACATCGATGGCAGCGAGATCATTGGAACTCTCGACGGCGGCTGGTACGAGCTGCTCGACGTGCTGAATACCGAGCGCATCGTGACCACGGCGGGTCTTGTCGGCGCCGCTGATCTCGCGATCCGGCTCGCCGTGGACTATGCGAAGGACCGGCGTGTCTTTGGGGGAAAGCCCATCGCGAGCTACCAGGGATTGCAGTTCCCGCTCGCGCAGCATTGGGCCGAGGTACAATGCGCGCGGCTCATGAACCTCAAGGCCGCGGCGCAGTTCGATGCGGGCAAGCCCTATGGCACCGAGGCCAACGTCGGCAAGCTCATCGCCTCTCAGGCCGCCTCCGCGGGCATCGAGCAGGCCATGCAGACGATGGGCGGCATGGGCTTCGCCAAGGACATGCACGTCGAGCGCCTGTGGCGCGATGCGCGTCTCTTCCGCTTTGCACCGATCTCCGAGGAGATGATACTGAACTTCATCGCCGGGCAGAACCTGGGCCTGCCGCGATCCTACTGAAGTGCACGGAGCCGGTGCGATGCTGAACCTGACGAGCTTCATCCGCTTCCACGCCCGACGCACCCCGAATGCGCTCGCGATCATCTACGGCGGGACGCGACTCGACTATGCCACCCTGCAGGCTCGCATCGAGAGGACCGCAGGATTGCTCGTGGCGCGCGGCATCGGTGCTGGCGATATCGTCGCCGTGGTCATGAAGAACAGCGCAGCTTTCATAGAGCTCGCCTTTGCGACGAGCCACATCGGCGCAGTCTTCCTACCGGTCAATTACCGCCTCGCCGCTGATGAAGTCGGCTACATCACCGGCCACGCCGGCGCGAAGCTCATCTTCGCCGACGGGGAGCTTGCTCCACTCGTCGCCGGCCTCGCGAATGTCGTGCTGCTCGATACGGCAGCACAGTCGGATTCGACGCGCCTTGCTGGCGACATCGCCCCCGCACCAATACACATCACCGGACCGGACGACCTGTTCCGCCTGATGTATACCTCCGGCACAACCGACCGCCCCAAGGGCGTGATGCACACCTACGGCAATTTCTACTGGAAGAACGCCGATCACGTCGTCGCGCTCGGCCTGACGGCCGCGGATCGCCTGCTCGTCACCGGACCGCTCTACCATGTCGGCGCCTTCGATCTGCCGGGTGTCGCCGTGCTATGGGTCGGCGGGGCGATGTGCATCCATCGTGACTTCGACGCGATCGCCGCAGTTCGCTCTATCGCCGAAGAGCGCCTGACGGGCGCCTGGTTCGCCCCGGTCATGCTGAGTGCGATCCTCGCGCATCCTGAGCGCGACAAGCACGATGTCACCAGCATCAAATGGGTCGTCGGCGGTGGCGAGCGCACGCCCGAACCGCGCATCCGCGCCTTCAGCGGCTACTTCACGCACGCTCGCTACATCGATGCATACGGCCTTACCGAATCCTGCAGCGGCGACACGATGATGGAAGCCGGACGCGAGATCGAGAAGATCGGCTCGGTCGGCCGCGCGCTCGCCCACGTCGAGGTCGAGATCCGCGACGAGATGGGCCGCACACTCCCGGCAGACCAGAGCGGCGAGATCTGCCTGCGCGGGCCTAAGATCACGCGCGGCTACTGGAAGGACGCCGAAAAGACCCGCGCATCTTTCTTTGGCGACTGGTTCCGCACGGGCGACATCGGTCACATGGACGCCGACGGCTTCCTCTATCTGACGGACCGGAAGAAGGACATGATCATCTCAGGCGGCGAAAACATTGCGTCCTCGGAGGTCGAGCGGGTCATCTACCAGCTCGTGGAAGTGCGCGAGGCCGCCGTCATCGGGCTTCCTGACGAGCGTTGGGGTGAGCGACCGGTCGCGGTCGTCGTGCTGAACGAAGGCGCGAGCCTGGATCTCGCTACGCTCACGGCCCACTGCCGCGCGAACCTCGCGGGCTTCAAGGTACCGAAGGATCTGATCATCCGCGGGCAGCTTCCGCGCAATCCATCCGGCAAGATCCTGAAGCGGATCCTGCGTGCGGAACTGACAAACTGACTGGTCACGCCTGTGTGATCGTCGCCATCAGGCGAACGCCAAAACGCCGCCATGAGCGCGCCGCCCTCCGGCTCTCTGCGCGCAGCCGCCAAATCGGGCCAATGGCCGGGGTTCGATCTTTGTATACTTTTCTTGTGAAGTTTGTAAAACGGTGGCGCACCGGTGGGTTTCATGGCATCTGCCGCGCGCTCGATCGAGGCTTTTCACGTCGCCATCTCGCGGATGCCTGCTAATTTCCACGCCCATGACATGGCATCGGAGTTGCGATCGGGGTGTGCACGAGGTGAAGCAACCCGCACACGGTTTCGAGCGAAGGAGGGCATTTTGAGATCCATGAGAGCAGCCGCAGCCGTCATGATCACGGCAGCCGGCCTATGGGCATCGCTTGGAACCGCGACCGGCGCAAGCGCCGCCACCGCACGCGAGGTGATCAAAACCTACGCCGACATTGCACAAGCTGCCTACGAGGACTCGCTCGCATCGGCGCGGAAGCTCAAGGACAGCATCGGCACGCTCGTCGCCAAGCCGAGCCCGGAGACGTTGGCCGCGGCCCGCGAGGCATGGAAGGCCGCACGCGTGCCCTATATGCAGACGGAGGCTTTCCGCTTCGGCAACAAGATCGTCGATGAGTGGGAAGGCAAGGTGAATGCCTGGCCGCTCGACGAGGGCCTGATCGACTATGTCGATCAGAGCTACGGAACAGCCTCTGATACCAATCCGCTGTACGCCGCCAACGTGATCGCCAACCGCAAGCTGAAGGTTGCGGGTCGGATGGTAGATGCGAGCCGCATTACCAAGAAGCTGCTCTCCGAGAGCCTGCACGAGGCGGAGAAGATCGAGGCCAACGTGGCCACCGGTTATCACGCCATCGAATTCCTCCTATGGGGCCAGGATCTCAACGGCACGGGACCGGGCGCCGGCAATCGGCCCCACACTGACTACGCCAAGGGCAAAGCCTGCACGGGCGGCAACTGCGACCGTCGCGCGGCCTATCTGACGGTGGTCACGGATCTGCTCGTCGACGACCTCGCCTTCATGGCCGGGCAGTGGAAACCGAAAGGGGCCGCGCGAGCCGCCCTCGGGAAGTCCGACGAGGAAGCGCTGACAGCCATCTTCACGGGCCTTGCCAGCCTGTCCTATGGCGAAATGGCAGGCGAGCGCATGAAGCTCGGCCTGCTCCTCAATGATCCCGAGGAGGAGCACGACTGCTTCTCCGACAACACACACAACTCCCACTACTACGATGTCGTGGGCATCGAGAATGTCTACCTCGGCCGCTACAAGCGCATCGACGGGAAAGTCGTCTCGGGGCCGAGCGTGTCCGATCTCGTCAAGGCCAAGTCGCCGGAAACCGACGAGCGCGTGCGGAAGGCGCTCGGCGAGACGGTTGCGCGGATGGGTGCCCTCAAGCAGCGCGCCGAGACCATCGAAGCCTATGACCAGATGATCGGCGAAGGAAATGCCGAAGGTAATGCTGTCGTCGAAGCGGCGATCGGCGCGCTCATCGCCCAGACGAAGGAATTCGAGCGGGCCATTGCCGCGCTCGAGCTGACATCGGTGAAGATCGAGGGTTCGGACAGTCTCGACGACCCGACCAAGGCGCTCTCGAAGAAGAAATAGCTCGGTCATGGCTGCAACGGAGCGGCGGATTTCCATCTCGCCATGGGCGTGCGGCGCCGTCGCAGGCCTCGTCGTTCTTGCAGCAGGCGCGGCCTTTGGCGAGGATCGCCGTACACCTGTTCCGATACCGGCGAGCAGCACCGAAATTGCGTCTCTCGAACCTGGAGAAGAGAGCCCCGGCGGCCGGGCGACGGCCACGGTCGGCATCACGACGGCGGACGCGTTTTCGCAGCTTTCGGCCAACATGCCCTTCGCACGCGAACTCGATTTCAAGATCGGCAACGGCATATTCCGCAAGAACTGGGTGTCGGCGCCGTCATCCACGAAGTCCTCCGACGGCCTTGGCCCGCTCTACAATGCCCGCGCGTGCCAGGCCTGCCATCTCAAGGACGGCCGCGGGCACCCGCCGCGTGGCCCAGAGCCTGATGATCGCTCGATCTCCTTGCTGCTGAGGCTCTCCATTCCGCCGGAGACAGAGGCCGATCGTGCGCTGCTCGCCTCGGGACGCGCGAGCATCATCCGCGAGCCCACGTATGGCGGACAGCTACAGGAACTCGGCATCCAGGGTCATGCCGGGGAGGGGCGGACGGTCGTGACCTACGAGGAGATCGCGATCACGCTCCCAGACGGCGAGCTCGTAAACCTGCGCAAGCCGACCTACCGCATCGCCGATCCTGGATACGGGCCGCTGCATCCGCGCACAATGATCTCTCCACGCCTCACACCGCAGATGATCGGCCTCGGCCTGCTCGAGGCCATTCCCGAAGCCGACATTCTCGCGCGCGAAGATCCCGAGGACAGGGATGGCGACGGCATCTCGGGCCGCGCCAATCACGTGTGGTCAGTGGAAAACGGGGCGCTGATGCTCGGCCGCTTCGGCTGGAAGGCCGGCCAGCCCACCGTGAAGCAACAGGCGGCGGAGGCCTTCGCAAGCGACATCGGCATCGGCAATCCGCTCGCGCCTTACGCCTTTGGTGACTGCACGCCAGCGCAGAAAGCGTGCCGGGAGGCGCCTCGCGGTGGCCGCTCGGCAAAGTCCGGCGAGGAGATCAATGGCAAGCTGCTCGATCTCGTCGCCTTCTATGCCCGCAATCTCGCCGTGCCGGCGCGACGCCCGCCCGAGGCGCCCGACGTTCTTCGCGGCAAGCGGATCTTCCACGATCTTGGTTGCGCGAGCTGCCACGTTCCCTCGCACAGGACCGGAGAGCAATCGCCCGACGAGCACCTGCGCGGCCAGATGATTTGGCCCTACACCGACCTGCTCCTGCACGATATGGGCGAAGGCCTCGCCGACGGACGCCCCGAAGGCCGCGCCAGCGGCCGCGAGTGGCGCACGGCACCGCTCTGGGGTGTCGGATTGACCGAGGTCGTCAACGGTCACACGTTCTTCCTGCACGACGGCCGAGCGCGCAACCTGACGGAAGCCAGACTCTGGCACGACGGCGAAGCGCGCAGTGCACGCGACGCCTTCGCGGCCCTCAGTGCGGAAGATCGCCGCCGCCTGATAGCCTTTGTCAACTCGCTGTAGGGTGGATCTCATGCGCGTGACGACACCTCTCATGCTTCTCGGTGCCGCGCTGCTATCCGTACTGCTTTCGGGCGCAGCGTCGGCTCAAGGTGCACCGGCTCCGACGTTCGATCATGCAGGCCTCGCCCGCCAGGCGCTCGAGCGGCATATCCTGCCTGGATACGAACGCCTCGCCGATGCGACGCGCACACTCGACAGGGCGATGGCGACGCACTGCCGCGAAACGAGCGCTCAATCGCGAAAGGCGGTCGATGATGCTTTCGACGCAGTCGTGACGGCTTGGGGACGCATCGAGCACATCGCATTCGGCCCGATTGCCCGGAATGAGCGGCTTGAGCGGATCATGTTCTGGCCGGATCGGCGAGGCATCGGCGCCCGGCAAGTCGCGAATGCGCTGAGCAAACGCGACCCCGATGTGCTGGATGTCGCCCGACTCGCGACGAAAAGTGTCGCCATGCAGGGGCTGCCGGCGCTCGACACGCTGCTTTTTGCCGAGAATGATACGACAGCCCCCGAGGCGTTGCGTCATCGCTGCGGTTTTGCGGCCGCCGTTGTGGCCAATCTGGCTCAGACTGCTACCACCGTCCTCGCAGAGTGGAGCGGCCCCAATGGCTTTTCAAGCATCTGGCTGACGCCGGGGCCTGCCAACGCCCAATTCCTGAAGTCCAGCGAAACGACGCTCGCGCTTGCCAAGGCGTTCGACCAGGGCCTCGAGAAGGTTCGAGACCAGCGGCTTGCCGGCCCGCTCGGCCTCACGGCGCAGCGTCGCAAGC
>CAUJKI010000017.1 GCA_963205015.1 Pseudomonadota bacterium | reverse complement strand
CGCGCCAGCTTGATGAGATCAAGATCGGCCAGCGCAGCCATCCCGATACGCCACATCTTCAGCGTCAACCGATAGTGAGATGTCGCTGCATCCTGCTCGACCAAGCCAATGCCCATCAGGGTCGCAAGGCCGCGATGGACGCTGCTCTTTGGCCGTCCGACCTTCGCAGCCAATGCGGTGAGAGAGAGTGGGCCTGGCTGCTCGCCAAACACCTCCAGAAGCTCGAACGTCCCTGCCGCCGAAGCAATGAAGCGATTTCTATCGACCGCCATGAGATCACCGATGTTCTGCATAGTAGAACTATTGGATAATAGGATGGTGCAGAAGTGAAAAGTAGTCAATTTGAATCGAGCAGAAATCTTGTTCTGCTATGCAGAACTATTGAATTAGCGGTCGAATCCGCGACACACCGTGATGGAATGGAGGACAGCCTCGACTGTCGGCGAGCGGAACACGGGATCCTGCAGCGTGAGCTGATGGGTTGAGAGGACGGCAAGCGATCGAGCGTGATGGCGCTGCCATGCGGAGCGTGCTCGCGTCAGAGCCAATGCCGACATCATGCTTGAGCGTCGGAAGAAAGCACTGCGGCCGCAGCCGTATTGGCTGCGTTCAGCTCAGTCTTTTTGCGCCGATATGCCGGCCTTTGCCGTGAACGAACGTGTCGTTTGCTCTGGCCGCCGGGCGGGCTCTCACCCGAACGCCGATCCGCTGGTCCTAGCTGGACCGTGCGTTCCATCGTTCGTTTCGCTCGTATTAGCGGAGTCCGTTAGAATCCGGAGGGGGTGGCTGGGGCTCAGATCAGTCGAATCCCGGTGCTGCAACGAGGTTCGCAGACGATCTCGCTGCAGCACCGGAGCTCACTTTCAATTGGCCCGAACGGCGCTCCAGGTGTCGTCGAGAGCACTGCGCAGGCGGCGCGCCATCTCCTTCACCTCCGCCTCGCTGATGATGAGCGGCGGCGAGAAGGCAATGCGGTTGCCGACGAGGCGCAGGATGAGGCCATGCTTCCTGGCATTGCGTGCAAGAATGTCCATGACGCCCGCATCGGCAGGGTACATCTCGCGGCTTGCTTTGTCCTTCACGACTTCGAGCGCACCGATGAGACCGATGCCGCGGAACTCGCCAATCAGGGGGTGCTCCTCCAGCGCGCTCAGCTCAGCGAGGAAAGGCTTCTCGACTCTGCGGACATGGCCGAGCATGTCCATCTCCTCGTAGATCTTCAGTGTCTCGAGGGCGACGGCCGTGGTCACCGGATGACCAGCGTAGGTGTAGCCGTGCGCCAAATGTCCCACTTTGTCGCTCTCGATCATCAATGCCTGAAACACGCGCTCGTTCATCAGCAGTGCCGAGATCGGCTGCAGACCGGCAGAAAGCGCCTTCGCGCTCGAGATCATGTCGGGCTTGAGATTGAAGGTCTGGCTGCCCCACATATTGCCGGTGCGCCCGAAACCGCAGATGACCTCGTCGGCGACGAACAGGATGTCGTACTTGTTCAGGACGGCCTGAATTTTCTCGAAGTAGCCTTCGGGGGGCAGGACGGCGCCGCCGGCACCCATGACCGGCTCGGCCCAGAAGGCAGCCACGGTCTCCGGGCCTTCGGCAATGATGAGATCCTCCAGCGCCTGCGCCATACGGGCAGAAAACTCTTGCTCGCTCTCTCCAGGGAGCTGATTGCGATAGTAGTTGGGGAATTCCGTGTGCCGGAAAGCATCGAAGGGAAGCCCCGACTCCTGGTGCATGTCGGGCTTGCCTGAGATCGAGGCCGCCGCGCATGTCGAGCCGTGATAGCCCATCTTGCGGCCGATGATCTTACGCTTCTCAGGCTTGCCGTGCGCGTGCCAGTAGTACCAGACGACCTTGACGGCGGTGTCGTTCGCCTCGGAGCCGGAGCACTGGAAGAAGACCTTCGACATCGGCACCGGCGCCATCTCGAGCAGCTTGGCGGCCAGCTCGATCGCCGTCTCGTTCGATGAGCTGCGGTAGATGTGATAGTAGCCGACCTTGCACATCTGGTCGTAGGCGACCTTGGCCAGCCGCTCGACACCGAAGCCGAGTGACGCGCACCAGAGTCCGGCCGCTGCTTCGAGATATTCCGTGCCATCCTCGTCGTAGACGAAGATTCCCTTTCCCTTCGAAATGATCGTCGGGCCTTGCTCCAGGTGCTGGCGCAGATTCGACTGGGGATGCACGACGCTCGCGATATCGAGCGCGTGCAGACTGTTCGGCAGATGGCTCATGCTTCCTACCCCATTGTCGATGACATCCGGCGCTTCCCGCCGATGGACACGCGGTCAGTATTGTATACAGTAGTACACAAAGCAAGACGGGCGGCCAAACGCGACGGGGATTGTGCTTGCGAGGGGAGTGCACGAGGCAGTGACAGTGACTGGATATTCGGCCGAGGGCGAATTCGAAGGCACGTCGCGTGCCGAGTATGCCTACAAAATGCTGCTCGATGCGATCCACGAGCAGCAGCTCAAACCCGGCGAGCGCGTGCGCGAGGACGAGGTATCGCGCATGCTCGGCATCAGCCGTACGCCTGTCCGGCAGGCACTGCACCGGCTGCAGACGCGTGGCCTGCTCGAGCAGGCGCCGGGGCGTGGGTTGCTCGTCGCCGCACTGACCCGGCAGCAGGTCGTCGAGCTCTATGCCATGCGCGAACTCATGGAAGGTGCCGCGGCCCGGCTTGCGGCGCAGCACGCGGGGCCTAGCGATATCATTGCCATGCGCCGTGTGCTGGATGAATTCCGCAGGGCCGCGCCCGAGGCCCGCAAGCTCGCGCGTATCAACCGGCTGTTCCACGCGACGATCCACGAGGCCGCGCACAATCGCTATCTCAGTCAATCGCTCGACGATTTCAGCGATACGCTCGCGCTGCTGAAGGGGACGACGTTCTCTCTGAAAGGGCGATGGAAGTCCGAACTCGCGGAGAACATGGAGCTTGTCGACGCCATCGAGCGTCGCGATGCCGAGGCGGCGGAATTGGTGGCACGGATGAACATGCGTAATGCGCTGGAGTTTCGGCTACACATGATGTTCGCCGCGTAGAAGCAACAAACTGCACGCGTCGGAGCAAGGCTTGCATCAGTAGACTTCACGTCATCTGCAGAGGTCCCATGATCCGGGTGGCATTCGACATAGGCGGAACGTTCACGGACTTCGTACTGCATGATGGCGGGTCGGGCCGCACGATCACCAGCAAGGTGCCGACGACGCCCGAGGACTTGAGCCTCGCTGTTGTGAATGGATTGAAGGGCCTTCTCGCCTCGGCGCGGCTCGACGGCAAGGATCTTGCCGCAGTGCTGCACGCAACGACCGTCGCAACCAATGCAGTTCTGGAACGGAAGGGCGCTGCAACCGGCCTCATCACGACAGAGGGCTTTCGCGACGTCCTGCTGATCGGACGGCAGAAACGCTACGAGACCTACGATCTCTACATCGACAAACCCAAACCGCTGGTCCAGCGCCGCCACATTGTCGAAGTGGAGGAACGCATAAGCGCTGACGGGACCGTGGTGGCGCCGCTCGATATGGCGAGCCTCGATCGCGCGATAGACCAGATGGTGGCGACAGGCCGGGAGACGGTCGGCGTCACGCTCCTGCACGCCTACGCCAATCCTGATCACGAGCAACGCATCCGCGAGCGCTTCCGGCAGCGGGCACCAGCCATTGCTGTCTCCATTTCGTCCGAGATCTCGCCCAAATTCCGTGAGTACGAGCGCACCAGCACGACGGTTGCCAATGCGTACGTCATGCCGATGGTGGACAGGTATCTGAAGCATCTCGAGACAACCCTCGTCGATCTCGGCTGCCCTGACCGCCTGCTGATCATGCAGTCCAACGCAGGTCTCGTCTCTCCTGGCGTGGCGCGCGACTATCCCGTCCGCATCATCGAGTCCGGACCTGCTGCCGGGATCGTCATGTGTGCGGAGGTAGCGAGGTCAGTCGGCCGCAAGAATGTCGTCACCTTCGACATGGGCGGGACCACCGCAAAGCTCGGTGCGATCGACAATGGCACCCCGGCGATCATGCCGACATTCGAAGTGGATCTCGTACGTGCGAAGCGCGGCAGTGGCCTCCCGCTCAATGTGCCCTCCGTCGAGATGCTGGAGATCGGCGCCGGCGGCGGCAGCATCGCGCGCGTCGAGAAAGGCATGATCGCCGTCGGTCCGCATAGTGCCGGCGCGGTGCCTGGACCAATCTGCTACGGCAAAGGCGGGTCACAGCCGACGATTACCGATGCCAATGTGGTCCTCGGCTATATATCCCCGGATCGCTTCAATGCCGGGAGCATGACACTCGACGTCGCAGCGGCAATGCAGGGCATCGAAGCAAACATCGCGCGGCCACTCGGTATTTCCGTGCATGAAGCCGCGTGGGGTGTGCATCTCATTGCCACGGCCAACATGGAGAACGCGTTGCGCCTCGTGTCCGTGGAGCGCGGTCGCGATCCCAGGAACTACGCCATGGTCGCATTCGGCGGCGCCGGTCCTCTGCATGCCGCGCGGCTCGCGCGCCGATCCGGCGTCCCGCAGGTGATTGTCCCGAATGGGGCGGGCGTGGGGTCGGCCATCGGTCTCCTGCAAGCGACGCCGCGCATCGATGTCTCAGCCACACGCGTGCTGCGGCTCGACGATCCGAACGCCGTGGCTTTGATTGCCGAGCTTTACCAGCGCCTGGAGGCGCAGGCTCGCGCCGAGATCGCGCGGGTCGGGCAAAGCGGCGAGCCTCAATGGGCCCGCTATGCTCAAATGCGCTATGTCGGCCAGGGCTTCGAGATCCATGTCGACCTTCCTGCCGGGACTATCGATGCCGACTATCCCAGGAAGATCATTGATGCGTTCCGCGCGGCCTATCTGCGCAAGAACAAGTTCATCGATGAGCAGGGCATCGTCGAAGGCGTGGACTGGACGCTTGCTGCGACCCAGCCAAGGCAAGGCCATGCCGAGATCCGTACGACGGACGGAACGGTTGCGGGAAAGGCCACCACGCGCCGAGCATGGTTCCCCGAGGCCGGCGGCCTCGTCGAAACGCGGGTTCTCGATCGCGCGGCGCTCGCGGACGGCAAGAGCTTTGCCGGCCCGGCCATCATCGACGATCCGCACTGTACGATCGTCGTTCCTCCGGGCGATACTGTTCGCATGAATCCGGAAGGCCACATCATCATCGACATTTCAAAGGAGGGCCGAGCATGACGTCCCAATCGATGATGCTCGATCGAAGCGACGTCGCGAACGTGGACCCGATCACCCTCACCGTGATCTGGAACACGGTGCTCTCGATCGCCGAGGAGCTCGGCATCACGCTCCGCCACACGGCGTTCTCCGATGCTGTGCGCGAGGGCGACGACTTCGCTACGGCGCTGTTCGACAAGGATGCCGTAATGATCGCGCAGGGCAATTTCAGTCCTGGCCATCTCGGCTCCATGCCATTCATGGCCAAGCATGTCGTCAGCTATTTCCCGCCCGAGACGCTCAAGCCTGGTGACTCGATCCTCGTCAACGACAGCTTCATCGGCGCCGGCCACTTCCCCGATACGTACCAGATCATGCCGGTGTTCCTGGAGAACCGGCTGATCGGCTACGTGTGCTGTTCGGCGCATCAGATGGACATGGGCGGCGCTGCGCCCGGCTCTCAGAAGGTGCACGGGGTAACGGAGTCCTTTCAGGAGGGCCTGCGCATTCTGCCGGTGCGCTTCGTGCGGGAAGGCCGCCTCGACGATGACATCATGCGCATCGTCCTCGGCAACGTGCGGGTTCCCGACAAGGTGCGCGGCGATCTTCTGGCGCAGCATACGGCGAACCTGTCGGCGGCCGCACGCCTGCAACAGATGTTTCGCGACTATGGGATTTCGACCGTCGAGAAGGCCTACGCGACGATCCTCGACCGCTCGGAAGCGACGATGCGCGAGACGCTGGCCAAGGTGCCCGCAGGCACCTACAGCTTCGAGGACTATATGGACGACTATGGTCCGAACACGGACCCGATCAAGATGGCGGTCGACATCACGTTCGACGGCAAAGGGTCGGTGGAGTTCGACTTCTCGCGCTCATCGGATGCGGTGCCGGCCGCGATCAACTCCTACATCAACTATACGCGCGCCTATGCCGTCTTCACGGTCAAAACCTTCTGCAATGCCCTCGACCCGCAGACCGAGGGCAGCATGCGGCCGATCAAGCTGACAGTGCGCGAGGGCTGCTTCTTCAATCCCAAGTTTCCCGCACCCTCAGGCGGCCGGCCGATCCTGCAGATCCGCATCTTCGATACGATCAACGGTGCGCTCGCCAAGGCGCTGCCGCATCGGGCGATGGGGGCCTTCTCGCACTGGTCCAATCCGAACATCGGCGGGATCGACGACAGGACGGGCCGTCCCTTCATCATGTACGACGTCTCGCTCGGCGGCTACGGCGGCCAGTATGGCAAGGATGGCGTGGAGGGTATGACGCCGGTCATGAACTGCTCGAACATTCCCGTCGAAGTGCATGAGACGCACAATCCCGTACGCATTCACCGCTTCGGCTTCATCCCGGATTCGGGTGGTG
>CAUJKI010000016.1 GCA_963205015.1 Pseudomonadota bacterium | reverse complement strand
CGGCAAGCTGCTGGCAGCCTCGGGCGAGAACATCGGCGCGGCGAGGAAGTACTTCGCCATGCATGCGGCGCTGTTCGCCATCCTGGTGCATGCCCAGGATTCGATGATCAGCAAGATCGACAAGCAGTACATGCCGAAGCTCGAGGCCATCATGAAGGACGTCGAGCAGGCGCGCGCCAAGACCAACCAGCTTCTGCGCGCCGAGAACCGGCCCGACCAGCGCCGCGCGCTCGAGGCGAACCGCGAAAGCCAGCGGCTCGCCGAGGAGGCGGCCAAAGGCTACCGGCGCTATCTCCTTCAGCAGCGCGAGCAGATCGCCCGCGCCCGGGCCCGGGCCGTGCATGATCTGAGGATCGCCGACAACACGTACGAGACGGTCGAGGCGAGCTTCCAGCTCCGTGTGCTCATGCGCGAGAGTGCCACCACGTTCGAGGCGATCCAGAAGATGGAGTCGCCGACATTCGAGCAGATCTTCCGGAACGAGGAACTGCGCCGCGAGTTCGAGAGTCTTACCCGAAAGCTCGATCAACCAACGAGTTGAGCAGGACGCGCCGCACTCGCCGCCCGCTTTATGGCGAGGCCGCATCTTGCGATGGCCCCGCATTCCGGGCTATTGGCTTGTACTCAGCCTGATATATTGTGTGCGGAGACACGGCCAAGGCTCGACCAGACGCGGCAAATGCAAAGGAGGCACCCATGGCCCAGAATCCCTTCGAGTTCCCTCAACAGATGCGCGAACTCGCAGAGAAGAACGTCGAGCAGGCCCGTGCCACCTATGGCCAGTTCATGGACGCCATGGCGCAGGCGGTCGGCATGTGGACCAAAGGTCTGCCGGCCAGCGAGCTGACAAACGGCTTTCAGGTCGTGCAGGAGCGGGCGATCGGCTACGCGAAGGAGAATGCCGAGGCGAGCTTCGCACTGGCGAGCGATCTCGCCGCGGCGAAGGACGTGCAGCACGTGCTTACGCTCCAGACCCAGTTCGCGCAGTCGCAGATGCAGGCTTATGCCAAGCAGGCACAGGAGCTGGGCATGATGATGTCCGAGGCCATGCAGGGCATGGCGACGCGGCGCTGAGGCGCCGCGTTCGGGCGCGGAGCTTAGCTTACGAGGCCCACTCTCCCTTGCGGAAGACGGGGGTGCGGCGGCCGTCCGCGCCGAGGCCGTCGATGTCGATCTTGTCCGAGCCGATCATCCAGTCGATGTGGATGAAGCTCTTGTTGCCGCCCTGGGCCGCGATCTGCTCAGGCGTAAGCTTGCCGCCGTCGAGGAAGCACTTCGAGTAGCACTGCCCGAGCGCGATATGGCAGGCGGCGTTCTCGTCGAAGAGCGTGTTGTAGAAGAGCAGTCCGCTCTTCGAGATCGGTGAAGAGTGCGGCACCAGCGCCACCTCGCCGAGACGGCGTGCGCCTTCGTCCGTGTCGAGTACCTTGTTGAGCACCGCTTCGCCTTTCGACGCTTTCGCCTCGACGATGCGGCCTTCCTCGAAGCGCACCGCGATGTTGTCGATCAGCGTCCCCTGGTAGGAGAGCGGCTTCGTGCTCGAGACATGGCCGCTCACGCGGCGAGCGTGAGGGGTGGTAAAGACCTCCTCGGTCGGGATGTTCGGATTGCACGTGATGCCGTTCTTGGCTGTCGAGGATCCGCCTTGCCACTCGTGGCTATCGGCGAGGCCGACGGTGAGATCCGTGCCTGGGCCAGCGAAGTGGAGCGCCGAGAAGCGCTGGCCATTGAGCCATGCGGTGCGGCTCTGGAGCGCGGCATTATGCCGAGCCCATGCGCCGACGGGATCGGCGCCATCGACACGCGAAGCTGCAAATATCGCGTCGGCAAGCTTCGTGACGGCGACATCCTCCGCGTCATCAGGGAAAACGAGCTTGGCCCAGGAGGGGCCAGGATAGGCGACGATGTTCCAGTTGATGTCGAAGCCCGCGATCTTCTCCAGCGCCGGCTGATAGGCAACCGAGTTGGCCTTGCTTGCGCGGGCGACCTTGGCAGGATCCTCGCCTGAAAGCAGCATGGGATTGTCGCCGACGATGGCGAGGCGCGCGGTGTTGCCCTCGAAGGCCTTGGCAATGCCTTCGTAGAGCCAGCCGGCGGCGCGGTCGAAGCTCGCGTCCGGGGCATTGCGGTAGCGCGAAAGCGTGATCTCCTCGTCGGAAAGCAGGGTGGTGACGAGGCCCGCACCGGCCTTGTAGGCGTGTTCGGCTATGCGGCGCACGAGTGGCAGGGCCGCGACGGGGGCGGTCAGAAAGAGGTCCTGGCCGGGCTGAAGCTGCAGGCCGACCTTCACCGCCACCTCGCCGAGGCGGTCGAGCTTGGTGGGGTCGATGGCGGTGGCGTCGTTCCTCAGAGGTCTCGGCATGTGCGTAGGCCTGAATGTTGGATTGGGCGTTGGAATGATGGCTGCGGCGACTATAGCCGGCAGGGGAGGGCATGGCGCCCCCCAGCCGGCTTCACAAGTCTCTGATCAGCAGCATACACACCTGCCGCCCGCCTTCGGCAATCTGCGGCAATCGGCCCGCTCGCAACGCTCAGTTCGGCGCCGTGCGCTCAAGGCGGATCGTCGGATGGCGGCTTACGCCGGAGTGGAAATGGCGGCGCTTGCCTCGCATACTCGACTTCATGCGCGTCGCGAAGCCATTGAAGAACCGGTGGCGAGGCGCCGGTTCGGGTGCCAGGTCCTCTTTCTGGATATTGTAATCCGAAAGGGTGCTCGGCGCGTTCTTGGCAAGAGCCGGTGCGGCAGGCGCAAGGCAGGCAAATGCAAGGGCAATGACAGCAGGGCGCATCATGGCATTGTCTCATTCTGCTCCGAGGATCATTCTGCTCCGAGGATCTGGGGACCGGCGCCGGCCGGCAGTTTCGGGGACTGCCAACTGTGTTGTCGCCGCGGCGGGCGAAAAAGTTCATGCGGGAGGATGCCATGGCGTTCGAAGGAAGCTGTCACTGCGGCGCGGTCCGCTTCTCGGTCGATGCCGATCCACCGGCGAGCGCGGTGAGCTGCAACTGCTCGCACTGCCGCCGCAAAGGGTTCCTGCTCGCATTCTACCCGGCCGATCAATTCACGCTGATCAGTGGCGCCGAGGCGTTGCGGCCCTATACCTTCAACACCCCCAAGATCGAGCACCAGTTCTGCACGACGTGCGGGACCGAAGCTTTTGCCTATGGCGCCAATCCCGATGGCTCTCAGGTGCGTGCGGTCAACCTCCGCT
>CAUJKI010000015.1 GCA_963205015.1 Pseudomonadota bacterium | reverse complement strand
CGCCGATACCGCTCGGCTCGATGCGGCCGGCCACGACCGCCGCGCACTCGGGCTCACCGTGCTGCAGTCCTTCTTGCGCCATGCCATGCGCGACGGCTTCTTCCATGCCGACATGCACCAGGGCAACCTGCTCGTCGACGCAAGCGGCAATGTCGTCGCGGTCGATTTCGGCATCATGGGGCGCCTTGGGCCGAAGGAGCGCCGCTTCCTCGCCGAGATTCTGCATGGCATCATCACGCGCGACTATCGCCGTGCTGCCGAGGTGCACTTCTGGGCCGGCTACGTGCCGCCGCATCATCCGGTCGAGGTTTTCGCACAGGCGCTGCGCGCGATCGGCGAGCCCATTCAGGGCCGCCCGGCAGGTGAGATCTCCATGGCCGACCTGCTGGGTCAGCTCTTTGCCTATACCGAAGTCTTCGACATGAAGACCCGGCCCGAGCTGATTAACCTGCAGAAGACCATGGTGGTCGTCGAAGGCGTGGCGCGCGGACTCGATCCGAACCTCGACATCTGGACGGCCGCCGAGCCCATCGCGCGCGATTGGGTCGAAAGCAATCTCGGTGCGGCCGGCGCACTCAAAGATGCGCGCGAAGGTGCCTCCGAGATCGGACGCCTCCTCGGCGATGTGCCGGCGTTGCTCGGACAGGCCGAGCGGACGCTGCTTGCATTGGCGGAAGCGGCGCGGAGCGGCGTGCGGCTCGATGATGAGACCGTCGAGCGGCTAGCGGCAGCCGATGCGCGGCAGGGGCGGTGGAGCCGCGTCGGGCTCTGGATCGGTGCGCTGGCGCTCGCCCTCATCGCGGTCGGGCTTTGGCGCTGACCACCGTCAGCGCGGCCCCGCGTTGGAGAGCGGGAACTTCTCAAGCTGACCCAGGATGTCGTCCAGCGTCGCAACCTCGGCCCAGCCGACACGCATCATCTCGATGGCCGGGCCGTGCAGGTGCGGCAGTGTAGTGCCCGTTGCCTCCTCGACGACGATCGGCGCGTAGTCGCGGAACATGGCATCCTTCGACGAGGCCGCAACGCACTGGTTGGTGAGCACGCCGGTGAAGACGACCGTCTCCGCCTTGAGATTGCGCAGCAGCGTGTCGAGGCTCGTGTTGAAGAACGCGCTGAGGCGCGTCTTCTCGACGTACCAGTCCTCGGGCAGCGCGCCGAGCGGCTCGTAGATCTCGTAACCCCACGTGCCCTGGCGAAGTCCGCCCTCCTTCAGGAACGGCCGCTGGCGCATGAACGTGCCGCCATCGATCAGCCCGCGCGTGCCATGTCGCGTCCAGATGACCGGCACGCCGCGGCGGCGCGCCTCCAGGGTGAGCTGCTTGATCGGCTCGATCGAGCGGCGCATGTGCGAGATGTCGATGCCCGCCTTGGCATAGTGCCCCTCGGGGCTCAGGAAGTCGTTCTGCGGATCGATGTGAACGAGCGCGGTCCGGCCGGGGACGAGGTCCGTATGGATCGGGGCGAACGGTACCGTGCCTGCAATGGCGGGATCTGAGCTCACGGCGTTCCTCTCTGTCGGCATGGGGCGGCGTCGGAAGCAATTGTCCGTCCGCGCCTTCCACACGGTCAAGATTGGAATTGGCCGGCGGGCCGGAGCATATGCCTGAATTGGCATCTGCAAAGAAAGGGAGACGGATTTGGCCGGCTGCTCCGTTCAGATCACTGGGGCCGCTTGCAAGCGCCGGTCCCCCTCTCCAGCCATGCCACGGAGGGGAGGCGAGGGGCGGTCATCATGCCATCGACTCCACAGTGGGCCGCCCCTCGCCCTAACCGCCTGTGGGAGCCACTAATTCAAGGCTGCGCGGATCAGCGCTTTAGCTTCCGGCGCGTCCCATTCGGCGTCCCCGAGCAGGCGGCCGATCTCGCGACCGTCCTTGCCGATGAGGAGCGTGGCGGGAAGTCCGGGGGCCTTCAGCGTGGCCGCCATGCGTATGGTTGGATCGGCGTGGACCGCCAGATTACGCGCATTGACCTCGCCCAGAAACTTCCTGGCGCCTTCGATGCCGGTCCGGTCGACACTCACTGCGACAACCTCGAATTTGTCCGAGCCGAGCTCGGTCTGCAGGCGGTCGAGGCTTGGCATTTCCTTCCGGCAAGGTGCACACCACGTCGCCCAGAGGTTGAGCAGGACGACCTTGCCTTTCCAGTCGCCGAGCGTGCGCTCGCGGCCCTTGGCATCGACGAACGGGGCTGCCGGCAGCTCTTCCGGCGCGCTCTTGAACACAAAGCGGGCCATCTGGCCTGTGCTCAGGGGATTGCTGCCCGGTCCGGTGGGGAGCGGCGTAGCCGGGTTCGCCTCGGGAGCCGGTGAGGGCGCGGGCGTAGAAACCACAGCCGAGCCTTTGCGATTGTCAGGTTCCCCCAGGGTCACGTATACCGCGCCGAATCCGATCACGGCGAATACGGCAGCCACGGCGATGTAGGTTATGGGGGACAGCCCTCCGGCCGTGACCTGTCCGGACTCGCTCCTGCTCTCGTTGCTGTTCATGATCGTCCTTCTGGCTCTCCGGATGCGCCAGCCCTCGACCGAAAAGGCCCCGCCGTGACCCGTTCCGATGCCAACAAGATGTGGGGTGGCCGCTTCGCGATGTCACCCGCCGAGCTGATGGTCGAGATAAATGCCTCCATCGGCTTCGACAAGGCCATGGCCCCGCAGGATATTGCCGGATCCAAGGCGCACGCCGAGATGCTCGCCCGCCAGGGCATCATTACGAAGGGGGATGCGCGCGAGATCATAAAGGGTCTCGAGCAAGTCCGCATCGAGATCGAGCGCGGCGAATTCGCCTTCTCGCAAGCCCTCGAAGACATTCACATGAACGTCGAGAGTCGGCTTGTCGAGCTGATCGGGCCGGCTGCCGGCCGGCTCCATACGGCCCGCTCGCGCAACGACCAGGTGGCGCTCGACTTCCGGCTGTACGTCCGCGACAGCCTCGATGCCTTCGAGAGCGTTCTCCACGGTCTCCAGCAGGTCCTGGCGGCCAAGGCGGAGCTCTACGCCGATGTCGTCATGCCGGGATTTACGCATCTCCAGCCAGCCCAGCCGGTGACTTTCGGCCACCACCTGCTCGCCTATGTCGAGATGCTCGGGCGCGACCGGGGGCGCTTCGCCGATGCCAGGAAGCGGCTCAACGAAAGCCCGCTCGGCTCGGCAGCGCTCGCCGGTACGTCCTTCCCGATCGACCGGGAGTTCACTGCCGAAGCTCTCGGCTTCGACCGACCGACGGCAAACTCGCTCGACGGCGTCTCGGACCGCGATTTCGCGCTCGAAACGCTGAGCTCGGCTGCGATCTCGGCCATGCACCTCTCGCGGCTCGCGGAAGAGATCGTGATCTGGATGACGCCGCAGTTCGGCTTCGTGCGGCTCTCCGACCGCTGGACGACGGGCTCCTCCATCATGCCGCAGAAGCGCAACCCGGATGCTGCCGAACTCTGCCGGGCCAAGGTCGGGCGCATTGCTGGCGCCTTCCAGAGCCTCATCATGGTCATGAAGGGCCTGCCGCTGACCTACTCGAAGGACATGCAGGAGGACAAGGAAGTCACCTTCGACGCGCTCCGCGCCTTTGCCGTGGCCGCCGCCGCCATGCGTGGCATGATCGAGGACCTCGAGCCCGTCCCCGAGACCATGCGCGCGGCCGCCGGGCGCGGCTACGCGACGGCCACGGACCTCGCCGACTGGTTGGTGCGGGCGCTCGGTCTTCCCTTCCGCGAGGCGCACCACGTGACAGGCACGATCGTCAAGCGAGCCGAGGCCAGGGGCGCGGTGCTCGAAGACCTTCCTCTCGCCGAGTTGCAGGCCGTCGAGCCGCGGATCAACAAAGAGGTGTTCAGCGTCCTTTCTGTGGATGCCTCTGTCAGGAGCCGCACGAGTTATGGGGGAACGGCGCCACAGAACGTCCGCAAAATGGCGCGACGCTGGATAAAGCGGTTGGAAAAAGCACCGGGGAAGGCCTAGATAAAGCCGTGCGCACAGTCTCTTGTGCGTCCGGCCCGGTCTGAACCGGGCTCTGTCGAGCGAGTGGCCATGATTGGACGGGTAACAGGGGTCGGCATCGTGCTGGGCTTGCTGGCGGTCTCGCTAGCGGGTTGCGGCGTGCGCGGCCCATTGGATGGCCCGTCGGCCCGGGAACAGAACCAATCGCGCAATGGGACGCTGACAGCCCCGACCAAAGTCGGCGAGGCTCCGGCGAAACCGCCGCACCGTGATTTCTTCCTCGACGGCCTTATCCGCTAGGCCGATCTGCTGGCGCCACCGCCTTTCCCGCTGTAATTGAACTCGTGCGCCCTGCCCGGATCGCGCGTTTTGCGTGCGCCGGGCTATCAGCGCGCCAAACTCGACCCGAGCCCTCTCAGATGCACCATTTCACCTACTGCAACGGCCAGCTCCACGCCGAGGATGTCGATCTCACGGCTCTTGCCGACGCGGTCGGGACACCTTTCTACGTCTATTCGACGGCGACGCTCGAGCGCCACTATTCGGTGTTTTCTCGCGCGGTCGGTGCACCTCGAGCCCGCGTATTCTTTGCCATGAAGGCGAACAGCAATCTCGCCGTGCTGCGCACGCTCGCGCGTCTCGGCGCCGGGGCCGACACCGTCTCGGAAGGCGAAATCCGCAAGGCGCTCGCCGCCGGCATTCCGGCCAGCGCGATCGTATTT
>CAUJKI010000014.1 GCA_963205015.1 Pseudomonadota bacterium | reverse complement strand
GCCCTGAAAAGGGTAGTGCCGTGCAGTTGATTGACGGTGTGGCGAGCGGCGCGGTGCCGTGGATTCTCGATTCATCCGATCAGATGGCCATCATCCGGCGTCTTGAGGCAACCTTTCCTCTTCTCGAGGATACGGGCTGCAAAGTCGGAATCGGCGTTGCGACCGGAGCGGATAAAGCCTTCATCGGGCTGATGGACGAACTCACTGTCGAAGAGGACCGCAAGCTGCCACTCGCGATGACGAAGGACATTGCGGACGGCACCGTGAAGTGGCGCGGCCTGGGCGTCATTAACCCGTTCGCCGATGATGGCAAGCTTGTCGATCTCGCGCGCTATCCGCTGCTCAAACGCTATCTGGAGTTGCGGAAGGAGCAGATCGCCGGGCGGCATTGCGCGCAGAAAGTGCCTGCCAACTGGTATCGCACCATCGACCGAATCACACCGTCCATTGCCGAAACGCCGAAGCTCCTGATCCCCGACATCAAGGGGCAGGCCCACATCGTTTTTGAGGATGGCAAGCTCTACCCTCATCACAATCTCTACTACATCACGGCGAGCCAGTGGGACTTGAAGGCGTTGCAAGCCGTCCTCCTTTCGTCCGTGACCCGGCTGTTTATCGCAACATATTCAACCAAGATGCATGGCGGCTTCCTGCGCTTTCAAGCGCAGTATCTGCGCCGCCTGCGTCTGCCGCGCTGGAGCGATGTGCCGCAGGCCCTCAAGACTGCGCTTATCAACGCAGCCGACGTGCGCGACCTCGCGGCCTGCAATGCGGCAACATTTCAACTGTACGGATTGAGCCGCCAGGAAAAGGCGGCGCTCGGCGGAGACGGGGACTAAGTTATGGCGCTTGATCTAGCGGACTATGAAACGAAAGCACGGGATGCTGTTATGGCGTTCTGGGGAAATCGAGAGAAGGCGCGGCAGAAGCAAGTCGAAGCTGGGGTCGTCGATCAGGGCGAGCGCGCCAGTGTCACCGGTGGCAAGAACATGGATGGATTCGTCGCGCTGATAAAAGACATAGTGCGCGCCAACGGCCTTGCTCATGCACAACTCCATTTGGAACGTCGCGTCCTCACACTGCCGGGATATTTCCGGCCGACAAAACTCTGGGACTTGCTCGTCATGAATCAAGGCCGTCTCATCGCGGCCTTCGAGTTCAAGAGTCAGGTCGGGCCATCCTTCGGCAACAACTTCAACAATCGCACTGAAGAAGCCATCGGTACAGCCCATGATTTGTGGACGGCTTACCGCGAAGGCGCGTTCGGCGAACAGACCAAGCCCTTTATTGGCTGGCTGATGCTGCTGGAGGATTGCCCGAAATCTGCCACGCCGGTTCGGGACACGTCGCCGCACTTCCCGGTCTTCCCGGACTTCAGGGATGCGTCCTACGCTCAGCGCTACAACGTCCTTTGCCGAAAGCTGATGCAGGAGCAGCTTTACACGGTAGCGTGCATCCTGACATCACCGCGCACCGCTGCTACGACCGGCGACTATGCGGAGCTTTCCGAAATGACGGGGCTGCGCACCTTCGTAACGGAGTTCGCTGGGCACGTCGCAGCCGAAGCGTCGCGGACCTAAGAGGGATGCACCTTGCCTATCGTCCTAAACGCTTTCCCTCTCAAAACTCCAGAACTGGAGCTTGAAGCCCGCCAAGTCCCCTATGACAAGGAGACGCTGGATGGCTTTCGCGCGACGCACGGATCGACCCACTCGTTCCGCCGGCAGGGCGACAATATCCTGATCTTCTCGGGAGACGGCACCTTCCCCGTGTCCGGCACCCAGCAGGCTATCGCACTCAAGGACAATTTCGGCATCTTCTTTTCGCTGGTGAAGGACGGTCTGACGCGGCACTTTGCGGGTCTGGGCCGCAATCCCTCCGGCTTCAACCCAATCGAACTGGTAAGCGCCAGGCCAGAAGACAATCTTCTGGTTCCGATTCTGGGCGATGCTTACCCCTTCAAGGTCTGCGCTAAATACGCCATCGACACGCGCACCGTTCTGGGCCAGCCGTGCCTTGTCATTGATTGCACAACGCGCAGGGTGGTCAAGGAGAATGGCCTGTTCTTCCTCAATGCCGGGTTCGATCTCACAGGCCGTTACGTGGTCACGCAGCAGGACGACGGATACAGGAAACTCTTGGGCTCGGTGAACGCCCGCAAGGGCGAAACGCTCTTCATCACGCGGCCTGACGGCGAGGTCGTTCAGGCCGAGGCGAAAGACGTTTATCTGGAGGCCAGCCGCGAGAACTTCGATGCCTACATCCTGCATACGCACGACACGAAGAAAGACGCCATCGTCGAGGGTATCCGGCAATCCGTCTCCATCTTTAATGGCGGTGAGAACAAGAAAGCGCGCATCGACACGCTCAAGAAGTACATCCAGTCGAAGAGCATTACTCTGATCGACGGAACTCGCATCGAGATCGAAGATTCGCCCAACATTCAGAAGGATTGCGGGCAGATGCAGAAGCCGGTGTTCGTCTTCAACGACAACGGCGAAGCGGATTGGGCCGAAAAGGGCCTGACCCAGAGCGGCCCCTATACGAAGCGAACCTTCGATAGAAACGATCCCTCGATCTGTGTGATCTGCGCTCAGCATGACAAGGGTCGCGTCGAGCAGTTCGTCCGCAAGCTTCTCAAAGGCATCTCGAACAGCAAGTATTTCAGCAACGGCCTTGAAGGCAAGTTCACACTCGGAACGAGCCGCGTCGAAGTGTTCGCGACGGCGACCGACAGCGTGGAGGCGTATAAGAACGCCATCGAAACCGCGGTCCGGAAGAAAGCGGATGACGGCGGGCGGTGGGACTTGGCGCTCGTTCAAGTCCGGCAGTCCTTCAAGAAGCTCAAGGTCACGGAGAATCCGTACTATCTCGGCAAGAGCCTCTTCTTCCTGCATCAGGTTCCGGTACAGGACTTCACCATTGAGCTTCTATCGCAATCCGATTACTCGCTCGGCTACTCGCTCAATAATATGGCGCTGGCCTGCTACGCCAAGATGGGCGGCGTTCCGTGGCTGCTCAAATCCTCGCCGACGCTTTCCCATGAACTCGTCATCGGCATCGGCAGCGCGAACATCGGGCAGGAGCGCGGGGCCGATAACCAGCGGATCATGGGCATCACCACTGTCTTCTCCGGCGACGGCAGCTACATCGTCTCGAACACATCCAAGGCCGTCGTGCCGGACGCCTACTGCGATGCGCTGACCTCGGTGCTCGGTGAAACCATCGAGAAAATCCAGAAGCGCATGAACTGGCAGAAAGGCGACACGATCCGCCTGATCTTTCACGCGCAGGTCAAGAAATTCAACAAAGATGAGATCGCAGCCGTACGCGCCGTGATCGACAAGTACCGCGAATATCAAATCGAGTATGCCTTCGTGAAAATCTCGGAAGATCACGGGCTGCATATGTTCGACTCCGCGACGGCGGGCGTGCAGAAGGGGCGGCTCGCTCCCCCACGCGGGAAAACTTTCAAACTCTCCAAGCATGAAATGTTGGTCTATCTGATCGGCCAGCGCGAATTGCGGCAGGACACGGACGGGCATCCGCGCGGCGTGATCCTTGATGTTCATAAGGACTCGACTTTCAAGGACATAAAGTATCTGAGCGCGCAGCTCTACAGCTTCGCCTCGCATTCCTGGCGCAGCTATTTCCCGAATCCCATGCCGGTGACGATCAGCTATTCCGACCTGATTGCCCGGAATCTCGGATGGCTCAACCAGCTTCCGGGCTGGAACGACTCGGTGATGATCGGGAAGATCGGGCAATCCCAATGGTTTCTGTAGAAAAAGACAATGCGTACCAGTTGCGCGAACACCTGCACCGCAAGGTTGTTGAGAGTGCGCACGCTGATCCGTTCAAAGCCTGCTTTCTGCATTTCTTAGGATTGTCGAAGGACGCCCCATCATCCTTCG
>CAUJKI010000013.1 GCA_963205015.1 Pseudomonadota bacterium | reverse complement strand
CGAGGCAGAGCCCGGCGGCAGTACGGCTGCTTCACACCATAGCCGATGGTGGGAGCTGCGCGTGCTCATCCCGCCCGCGCTGCTTCTCTTCTACTACTTCATCGTCGATCGCCTGGGCTTCCTGCCGACCGCCGCGGTGGTCGTGCTCGTCGCCTCGATGGCGCTTGGTGCGCGCGCGCGCCTTGCCGTTCCCCTCGCCATTGCCGCGCCTCTGGTTGTCAATCTCATCTTCCTGAAGCTGCTGCGCGTGCCTCTGCCCTCGGGGATGCTGCCGCTGCCGTGGATCGGACTCCCGTGAGCAACCTGACACAAGCATTCGGCCTCGTCCTCCAGACGGACGTCCTGCTTTCGATCCTCCTCGCGTCGATCTACGGCCTCGTCGTCGGATCGCTGCCCGGCCTCTCCGCAACGATGGCGACGGCGCTGCTCGTCCCCATCACATTCTATCTTTCTCCGATCGCCGCCATCGCAACGATCATCTCCGCCTCGGCGATGGCGATCTTCTCCGGTGATATTCCTGGAGCCTTGCTGCGCATTCCGGGCACGCCGGCTTCGGCCGCCTACACCGATGAAGCGTACGCGATGACGCGAAAAGGCCAGCCCGAGCTTGCCCTCGGCATCGGCCTGTGGTTCAGCGCCCTCGGCGGCATCGCAGGCACGCTCTCGCTCATGCTGCTGGCGCCACCGCTCGCCGCGATGGCACTTCAATTCTCGACCTACGAGAACTTCTGGCTGGCGTTCCTCGGTCTCATGTGCGCGACGCTGGTCGCGCGCTCCTCGCCGGTGAAAGCCATCGCCAGCATGCTGCTCGGCCTGCTCGTCTCCTGTATCGGCATCGAGAACCCGGCCGGTACGCCGCGCTTCACTTTCGGCCTTGCCGACCTCTACGGCGGCATCGAGGTCATTCCTGCGCTGGTGGGCGTCTTCGCGGTGTCCGAAGTCATGCGCGCCATGATGTCCGCCGAGCCGCCCAAGCTCCCGTTCCGCCGCTTCGGCAGCATCCTCAAGAACCAGTGGGCGCTGACCAAGCAATACGTGGCGCCGCAAGTGCGCGGAAACATCGTCGGCATCATCATCGGCGTGCTCCCTGGCGCCGGCGCCGATATGGCGGCCTGGGTCAGCTATTCCATGGCCAAGCGCTTCTCGAAGACGCCCGAGAAGTTCGGCACCGGTCATCCGGAAGGCCTGATCGAGGCCGGCGCGAGCAACAATGCGAGTCTCGCCTCGGGCTGGGTTCCGGCGCTGCTGTTCGCCATTCCGGGCGATACGATCACGGCGATCGCCATCGGTGTGCTCTACATGAAGGGCCTCAACCCGGGGCCGACGCTTTTCACCGAGCAAGCGTCGAGCATGTACGCGCTCTACATCATCTTCATCATCGCCAACATCATCATGATCCCCCTCGGGATCGTGATGATCCGTGTCGCGAGCCGCGTGCTGCGTGCGCCGCGATCCGCGATCATGCCGGTCATCGTGCTGATGTGTGCTGTCGGGTCTTTCGCGACGGGCAACAATCTGTTTGCGGTGCTGACCGTCGCGGCGTTCGGTGTCATCGGCTACGTCATGGAGCGCAACGGCTACCCGGTGGCAGCCATGGTGCTCGGCATCATCATGGGCACCATGGTCGAGCAGAACCTCGTGACGTCGCTCATGAAGTCCGATGGTAGCATCATTCCGTTCTTCAACCGGCCCGTCGCCGCCGTGCTCGCCGCTATGACGATTGCCGCACTGCTGTGGCCCGCAGCCGCATGGACCTGGCGTTTCAGGCGCAGACTGCAGGCGTAGCGAACGCGCTACCGAGCGACATCACGTCAACGCGTCCCTCAGGAGGCGGCGCCCGGCACGGCGCCGCTCCCGCAGTCTCCGTCTGCCTGCTGCACGAGCCGCCTACGGCCGCGCCTCGAGGATCATGTTGAAGGGCGTTTCCGTCGCACGGCGCACCTTCGAGAAGCCGCCCTTCTCAATGACCTCCCGCAGTCTCGCCTCGCCAGCCTGTGCGCCGAGCGCTGCCCCGACTTCCTGCGACCGCGAGGTCGGCAGGCAGATCATGGTCGACGCGGCATAGTAGAGCCGTCCGACCGGATTCATATTTTGCTGCAGCGTATCGCCGGCCATGGGCTCGACGATCATCCACGTCCCGTCGGGCTTCAGGGATTGACGGATGTGCGCAGCCGCTCCTGCCGGATCGCCCATGTCGTGCAGACAATCGAAGCACGTGACGAGATCGAAGTCCTTCCCCGGATAATCCTTTGCCAAGCCGACCTCGAACCGCGCATTCGACGACACACCATGGCTCTCGGCGTGCGCCCGCGCATTCTCGATCGAACCGGGGTGGAAGTCGTATCCTATGAACTGCGACTTCGGGAACGCCTTGGCCATCAGGACGGTCGACCATCCGTGTCCGCAACCTACGTCCGCGACCCTAGCCCCGCGCTTGAGCTTGTCGACGACACCGTCCAGTGCAGGCAACCACGTCCCGACGAGGTGATTGAGGTATCCGGGACGGAAGAAGCGCGCCACCGCACAGAACATGCAGCCGGCCTGATCGCCCCACGCAACGCCCTTGCCGGACTTGAAGGCCGCCTGAACCTTCGGCTGGTTGTCGAGCAGCGCGGCCATGAGATCGAAGCCGCCCATCATGTAGACGGGGCTTTCCTCGTTGGCGAAGATCATCGCCTGCTCGGGCGGCAGCGAGAACGTCGACGACGCCGCGTCGTACGTCAGGTAGTTCGAAGCCGCCTGATTGGAAAGCCACTCGCGCAGGTACCGCTCGTCGACTCGGGCGGACTTTGCCAGCTCGTCCGACGTCATCGGGCCTTTCTCGTAAAGCTCCTTGTAGAAACCCAGCGCGTCACCCATGCGCACCATCGCGATGCTCGACGCACCGCCGAGATCTGACAGCATCTGGCCGATGAATGCATTGAACTTCGCTTCGTCTAATGCAGGACCACTCTGTACGCTCGACATGGCAACCTCCTTCGAGCCGGTCAGGACTGCTACAAAATCTCAGCGAGCATACGGGCCGCGCGCGCCGCTCCCTCGGCTTCGACCGGCTTGAAGCGGGTCGGCTCGCGCAGAGCCGCCACCATCGCGTCGGCGATCATGTCCGGCGTCGCGGTGGCGTAGTCCATGCGCCGACCGGCCCCGTAGCGATCGAGCCGGTGGACGACATGGAAGTTCTGTTCGAAATGATTGCGTAGTGGGAAATAGAGGAACGGCGTGCCCGCCGCCGTCAGCTCCATGCAGGTAGTGAGGCCGCCCTGCACGAGCGCGAGGTCGCACGCCGCGAGATGACGATCGAGATTGGGCACAAAGGCACGCACCTCGACGCCGGGCGGCGCATTGAGCGAGGCCGCATCGATGCGCGGGCCGGCGACGAGGATCATGCGCAGATCGGGCAGCTTCGCGCGGACCATCGGGTAGCTCTGCAGGATGCGCCGGATCAGATGCGTACCGACGCCAGATCCACCGACCGTCACGATGCACACGCGCTCATCCGGCTGGTATCCGAGCTGCTGGCGCAGCTCCGCGCGCGGGCCGAAGGCCTTCGGGTGCTCGCCGATGACGTAGCCCGCGAAGTCGAAGTGCTTCGGCACCCAGTCGCGCATCGCCGGCAGATCCTTGCCGAAGGACAACGGCACGATGTCCTCGGGATTGCCGACGAAGATCGCGCGATCACGCACGCCCGGATGGGTCTCGATGTGGTCAATCATCTCGGCGTTGTAGTCGGTCGTGAGGAACGCCTCGCGCGCGCCGTTGGCCGGCATCGGCACATAGCCGACAAAATCAGTGAGCCAGGCGAGCTTGGCCTTCTTCAGCTCGGGGTGCTCGTGCCAGAAGTGGTCGATGTCCCAAGCCTCGTCGGCAATGACGAGGTCGTAACCACCCTCGTCCACCGCATCCTGGAAGATCATGAAATTCGCAATCAAAACCTCATCCATCCGGCGAATGGCCTGGAAGGCATTGAGGTCATGCTCGCCGGATTCGAGTTCGATATGGCGCGACTCGCTCGCCATGCGCGCACTCAGTGGGTGAATGCGCTCGCCATGCGCGTCGAGAAGCCTAGTCACCGGATCCTGCGCCAGCCAATCGACCTGAAGATGGGGATGCAGCTTGCGCAGCTCCTGCGCGATCGCGATGTCGCGCCGGCCGTGACCGAGGCCGATCGGCGAGGAGAGATAGAGCACCTTCTTGCTCTTGCGCGACGCTGCGGCCCGCTTGCGGACGGGCGCCGGAATGCCGAGCCTGCGGTCGAGGAAGTCATTGATCAACGCATTGCACTTCGCTGGGAAGCGCGCGAGCACATTATGACCGCCGCCGGGTATGGTGGCGAACTCGGCCCCCGTCAGCTCTGCGATGAACTGTCCACGGGCGTAAGGTTGGATCTGGTCGTTATCACCGTGAATCATCAGCAGGGGGCAGCGTATCTTGCGATACATGGCCTCGCTGACGTCGAACGCAGGCGGGAGCGTGCGTGCTTCCACCGTTTTCGCAAGCACGGCACCCGTGGTTTCGGCCGCCCACTCGATGCCGTCTTCGATCTGCTTGGTCGAATGGGGCTCGGGGAACATGTGACTGACGAAGTGCTCCGCGAAGTCGGGATAGTTGGTCAACCAGTAGTCGCGGTTGTACTTGTTCCAGCCTTCGAAGGTCTCCCGCCTGGTCGCGAAGTGCTGCGGCAGCATGTAGGAGTAGGCGGGGCCGACTGTGCCGGAAGAGCCGACGAGGATCGCAGCCTTGACCCGCTCCGGATGATGAGCGGCCAGGATGCAGGAGTGAATTCCGGCAGCGGAGAGCCCCACCAGGATGACTTCGTCTGCCGCGACCTCATCCAGAACAGCGAGGATGTCGGCGACGTAGTTGGCGAGACTGTAGGCAGCAACATCCTCCGGCTGATCGGAGCCGCCATTGCCGCGTGGATCGAAGGTGATGCAGCGGAAGCGTTCGCTGAAGTAGGGGATCTGGGCCTTGTAGACGCGCGCATGAACGATGCTCCAGGGCGGAGAAAAGACGATCGTCTCGGGGCCGTCCCCGTAGACCTCGTAGCGGATCTTCACACCATCTCGTTCGACAAAGCCTTCCTTGCTCGGCAATTTGGCACGCATGGCACCACCCCATGTCGATTCATTTCTTCAATGAGCTACTTTCCGCAATGCGAATGAGATCACCGACGCGCCGCAGCGCGTGACGCACGGGTATGCCCTTCTTCTCGAGGCCGAGGAGGTAGTGGCATTCCGCGCCGATGAACGCGCTGCCCACCAATGCTCCGACCTCCTCCGGCGTGAATGGCCCGAGACCGCCAAGCTCGCGCTCCGCCTTGCGGGCCAGTTCGGCAATGAGATCCAGCCAACCCTTGAGCCCGGCGCGAATGACCTTCGCGACTTCCGCATCGGACCAGCTTGCTGCGTTCAGCTCCTGCAGCACGCGCACGTAGCCCGAGGCAATGTCGTCATCGAGGTAATCGCACGCCTTGTCCCATTGCTCCGAGAGCTTGAGAGCGGGGTCGTGGAAAAGGGCGTGCTGCCTGTCGAGCAGCTGCCCATTGAGATATTCGAAAAGGGCCAGCACCATCCCCTGCTTGGAGCCGAAGTGGTAGTGGATCTGGCTCAGAGGCACATTGGCGGCTGTCGCGACATCGCGCGTCGAGAGGCCAGCATAACCCTTCTGACGCAGCACCTTCTTGGCTGCTTCCAGCAGAACGGTGCCGGTATCCAGCTTTTTTGAAACTGCGCGCGTCATGCGACGTTCCTCTTTCTTGATTGCACTCTAATTCGGTCGGCCGACCGAGTCAAGAGCATCGGCGCGAATGATAACTGAACAGGCGAAAAACCCGTGCTCGGCCAACGCAACGCCTTCTCCATGTCCTGGAGACAAGCGAGCCCCCGCTCTCTTGCACATCCAGCAGATCTCGGATGCGTCCAGGTGGAACATCGACTACGAACGGCTTGATGATCATCACAGCGCGAGCATGAAGGGGCCGACGTATGACCATAGGTGCCGTGGAGCTGGCGGCGGAACTGATCCGCTTCGACACGATCAATCCGCCCGGCCAGGAGGCCGCCTGCACGGAGCATCTCCGGCGTCTCTTGTCGGATGCGGGCTTCAAATGTGAGGAAGTTCTGCTCGCAGATGGCCGGCCAAATCTGATCGCGCGCATAGGCGGAAAGGCAGACAAGCCCCCTCTCGCGTTCACGGGACATACGGACACCGTCCCCCTCGGGGGTCAGGAATGGACCGTTCCGCCGCATGACGGGCTGATCAAAGACGGGCGACTGTGGGGACGCGGCGCCTCCGACATGAAGAGCGGCGTAGCTGCGTTCGTCGTCGCGGCCATAAAAGTTGCGCATCGTCTCGAAGGCACGCCCGGCGTGGTCCTCTACATTACCGCCAGCGAGGAAACAGGTAGCGAAGGCGCGTTCGTCCTCGCGCGTCGTGGTATGCGAAGCGAGGCCGGAGCGCTCGTCGTCGCGGAACCGACAGACAACCGTCCGTTCTGCGGACACAAGGGCGCGCTCTGGTTGAAGGCGACGACACGCGGGGTTACCGCACATGGCTCCATGCCCGACAAAGGCGTCAATGCGGTGTATGCCGCCGCGCGCGCCGTCTCCCGACTCGAAGCGTTCGATTTCAACATCGCGCGGCACGCCGTCATGGGGGCGCCTACATTGAACGTCGGCACGTTCCACGGCGGCTTGAACGTCAACTCAGTGCCTGATCGCGCGGAAATCGGCATAGATCTCAGAACGCTTCCGGGAATGCGCCACGCGCTTCTGCTCGATCAGCTCGCAAGCTATCTTGGTCCGGAAGTGACGCTCGAAAGCAGGGTCGATGTGGAGAGCGTGTGGACGGCGCCCGTAGATCCGTGGATGCGCGGCGTCGTTGAGGTTTGCGACGACGTCACCGGCAGGGCGTCCACTGTGGAAGCAG
>CAUJKI010000012.1 GCA_963205015.1 Pseudomonadota bacterium | reverse complement strand
TTCGAGCGATACGAGGCGCTGGCCGGGGCGCAGGTACGGCTGCAGCAGCCGGCCGTCTTCACGCGCAACGACTCCGATCTGCGCGAGACGCCGCGCCAGCTCCGGCGGGGCGTCGACCTCAAGCGCCAGCGGATGCACGCTGACCGGCAGCGGCGGATCGTCCGCGGCCCGTCCGATACGGCGCCAGAACACGCCCGCCTCTTCCGCGACCGGCGCGTCGAGATCATCGCCGAGCGCAGCACCCAGCGCGCGCTCATAGCCCGGCGCAACGCGCAGCTCGTCGATCATCGGCGGCAGGCCGTCATCGCGAACCGGAAGGAGCAACTTCGCGAGCGTCTCGACTTCCGTGCGGAGCTGCCCGGCCGTCAGCAGGGCGACCTGCGCCTCCTGCTCGCGCGCCCGCGCGCCGATGGCAAGCTCGGCAGCCCGCTCCTCGGCGGCAAGCGCCTGCGCCTCGATGGCGGCGGCCTCGCGCATGAGGCGCTGACCGCTCTCGGTAAGCTGCTGCAAGCGCTCAGCGTCCGGCGCCCGGGCCGCAATCTCACGCGCCTGCGCCGCCAGCGAAGCGAGCTGCTGCTCGATCCGTTTGACCTGGCCGAGACGTTCGGCGCGCGCGGTCTCGAGGCCGCGGCGGCGCGTGCGTGCTTCAATGGCGCGAGCCGTGACCTCGCTGAGCCGCGCCTGAGCCGCGCACAGCGCCTCCTCCGCTGCAGCGAGACGCGCACGCGTCTCCGCCTCCTCGCGCGCGCCCCTCTCGGCTTCGTCGCCGATCGCCTCGGATTCCGTTGCGAGGCGTTCGAGGATCGCGCGCGCTTCCGCGAGTTGCTGCTGCTCGCGCTCAATGTCGCGACGCATCTGCTCGGCGCGCGCTTCGAGCTCGCGCTGACGCTCGGCGAGGCGGCGCGCCTCCTTTTCGAAATTTTCCTGCTCGATGCGGATGCGTGCCAGCGCCGCACCGCGCCGCGCCTCCTCCTCGCGGAGCGGCTCGATGGCAGCCACGCGCTCGGCCTCCTCGGTGACGAGCGCGGCCTCGCGCTCCGTCGCGGCTGCCAGCGCACCAAGTCCCTGCCAGAGCGCCGCCTCCATCGCGACGACCTCGGCCTGGGCAGCGGTCCATGAGAGGTAGTGCAGAAGCGCCTCGGCCTTGCGAATCTCGCCCGACAGCTCGCGGTAACGCTTGGCCTGCCGCGTCTGGCGCTTCAGCGCCTCGATCTGGCTCGTCAGCTGACCGAGCACATCGTTGACGCGCGCGAGGTTCCCTTCCGCGGCCCTCAGTCTCAGCTCGGCCTCGTGCCGGCGGCTGTGCAGGCCTGCAATCCCGGCCGCATCCTCCAGAATGCGCCGGCGCTGCTCGGGTTTCGCGTTGACGATCTCGGCAATCTGCCCCTGGCGCACCAGCGAGGGCGAACGCGCGCCCGTCGAAGCATCCTCGAACAGCAGCTTGATGTCGCGGGCACGGACCTCGTTGCCGTTGACGCGGTAGGCAGAGCCGGCATCGCGCTCGATGCGGCGCGTGACATCGAGAACGTCGGCGTCATTGAGCTCGGCTGGTGCCGTGCGGGCCGCGTTGTCGATCGAGATCGTGACCTCGGCCATGTTGCGGGCCGGCCGGGCGTTCGTCCCAGCGAAGATCACGTCCTCCATGGTCGAGGCGCGCATGGACTTGTAGGACGTTTCGCCCATGACCCAGCGCAACGCCTCGAGAAGGTTCGACTTGCCGCAGCCGTTCGGCCCGACAACGCCGGTCAGTCCCTTCTCGATGACAAGCTCGGTCGGCTCTACGAATGACTTGAAGCCGAGGAGCCGCAGTCGCGTGATCTGCACGTCAGCACCCGCCTTCATAGCGGTGGATGGCACTTCTCCGGAACGCTCTATACGAAAATGCGCTCAACGCGACACGGATGTCGGTGTCGCGGCCACGGCGGGCCCCGCAATAAGGGGATCGATGATCGCGCGAAGCTCGGCCAGATCCAGTGTCTTCTTAATGAGCCGGCCGTTGATGAAGAAGTTCGGCGTCCCGATTACCCCAAGCTCCCGACCGCGGTCTTTCACCTGGTTCAGCGCGCTGATCATGCCGTGATTCTGGCGGCACCTGTCAAACTCTGCGGCCGACAAGCCAACACCTTGGGCAACCTTGAGGATCGGCTCGATCCGGACCTCCTGGGACACCCACTGGGCCTGCGACGAGAGATAGCGGCCGTACAGCTCCAGGTAGCGGTCCATGGGCGCGCAGCGCAACGCGATCGTCGCCATGCCGCTGGTCTTGCCGATGGGGAACTCGCGGATGATGAACCTCACCTTGCCGCTGTCGATGTAGTCCCGTTTAAGCACCGGAAAGACCTCAGCCTGGAACCGGCGGCAGTAGGGGCAGGTCAGAGAGGCATACTTGATGATCGTGACGGGCGCTTCGGGCCGGCCGACGGAGAATTCGGGGAGTGGCCCCGGCCGCATGACCTCGGCCAACGTCGGGTTCTCGATAACCTGACGCATCGGCACAGATGTCGATGGGCTGTCCGAGAACGGGTCGAAAGCGGGCTGCGGCTGCGATGCGGACGTGCCGACCGCGGCCGTCTCCAAGGTCAAGGCTGCCGGTGCGCGCGCCGGATCGAGCGCGTTCATAGCATCGCCGGAGCACCCCGAGAGCGCGAACGCTCCCATGATCAGGACGAGCGCTACGGCGTGCTGCCCTGGTGCGCGCTTCAACATGCCGGCGTCGGGCTGGCGGGCACGCACGGAACCGTCAGCCGCCGAGGAAGGGCGCGAGCGCGTGGTCGAACGACTCGATCGTGTCGGAGCGGCCGCGCAGCCGCTTGCCGTTGATGAAGAACGTCGGTGTGGCGTTCACCCCGAACTCCTCGCTCGCCTTCTGGCGGGCAGAGATCATCTGATCGAGCGTTGCCTGGTCCTTGAGGCACGTGTCGAAGCGCTCCTGGGTAAACCCGGCCTGCTGAGCGACCTTGAACAGCTCGGGCACCGGATTGCCGCGCACGAAGGCCCATTTCTCTTGGGTCTTGAAGAGCGCACTGATCATGGCCTGCGTCGCATCCCCACCTGCGCAGCGTGCCAGCAACGAGGCGGCAGCGGCGAGGTTGTCGAGCGGGAATTCCCGGAAGACGAACCGGACCTTGCCGGTGTCGACGTATTTCTCCTTGAGCGCCGCAAACACGTTGTTGTGGAAATTGGCGCAGTGGCTGCACGTCATCGAGGCATACTCGACGATGGTAACCGGCGCGTCGGCCTTGCCGATCACCAGATCCGGCAGTGGACCGGGCTTCATCAGCGCCTCGACCGGCACCTCGTCCGGACCGCGGTCGCCGCGGCGCTGCGCCGACGCCGGCGTCATCCCCATGGCTGTCGAGAGTGCAACCACGCTCGCCGCACCGAGCAGGAACACCCGGCGGTCAAGACCACGTGCAAGGTAGGCAGTTCGGGTCGCCGTCACGTCGATCTCCTTCGCGGCAAGGACAACTCGCCGGAGCCGCGGCCATTCGGCCAGCATGTCCGACTATGTTATTGAGGCGAAGCATTAAGGCATTTCGGCGCCTCATGCCAATTGAACTGGTCGTGAGCCGCGGATAGCGATCGCCCCAGCGGCTCCAGTCCCGAATGGCAGCGCATCAAGAGCGCCTACCGGCCGGCGCGCGGCGGCGATGCCGGGGCCCCTTGGCGCCCCGGCATGACCCACTGAGAAATCTAAAGGCTCGCGCTGATCCCGGCGCCGACGCCGTTCGGCATCTGGACCGAATAGGCCGGCTCCACAGCCCTGGCGGACGCCTCGAACCCCTGGAACGTTCGATCGAACTCGAAGTAGTTGCAGGTCAGCTCGTCGCCGGGGTGGATGTCCGCAATGGCGTAGCCGACGTCCGAACGCGTGAAGTCGGTGTTCGGCGTCATGCTGTGATTCATGAAGCGGCCATTGTCGAGCTCCAGCACCACGAAGCCGTCACGCTCCATGTGCGGGTACCCGTAGCGGGTGAAGTAGTCCTGCACGTTCTTGGGGAAGCTTGCGACCTCTTCCTCGGTGAAGACCTTGTCAAAGCGCTCGTCGAGCGCCCAGATCGGCGTCCCCGCCGGGATGAAGTCCACTGCAAAGACGCCAACGCCTTCGATCGCGCTGGCACGCACGGACGTAGCGACGAGCATCATGATACTTGTCTCCAGCTATTCAGGCAGTTTCGATGGAAAGACCGAGGTGATCGAGGGCAAGGGTCACTTGGCCCCGCGGTGCGAGCATTCTGTCCTGACGGACATTCGTGGGCAGTCTCCGAGCACTACCTCGCGCTGTCTCGCGGATCATGATGGGCGCGCGTTCTTGGAGGACGACAATCGCCCGAGAGGTCTGGAGCAGGGCCGCATCACAGCGGTACCTCGTCCATGCCCCCCGAACCCGGAACCGATTTGGCCCCGATGCGCGGAGCTTGTAGAGCGGACGCAGCACATGTCAAATCCCATTTTGTTTCGGCAGCCAAGCTGTCACCAACTTGCTACAAGCAGCCCTGACCAAATTGGTTCCATCCCGCGCAGGAACAGCGAAGCACGCGAGGACGCCGCCCGGTGAAGATGCGTGAGCCCTGGTGGTGGTACGCCCCCTCGCCCAGCCCTGTGAGCCAGCTCCTCGCACCCGTCGGGTCGCTCTGGGGAACGCTCGTTCGCCGCCGATTCGCGCGCACCACGCCGGCCCGCGCATCTCTCCCGGTCATCTGCATCGGCAATTTCACGGCGGGCGGTGCCGGCAAGACGCCGCTCGCCCTCGAGATCGCCGCTCTCGTCGGCGGCCTGGGGCTCTCGTGCGCTTTTCTCTCACGCGGGTACGGCGGCCGCGTCACCGGTCCGCACTGGGTCGATCCCGAACGCGACCGGGCACGGGATGTCGGTGACGAGCCGTTGTTACTCGCCGCCGCCCGTCCGACGCTCGTCTGCCGCGACCGCGCTGAGGGCGCACGCGCCATCGCGACAGGCCGGGCCGCAGGCAACCCGGCCGTCGATCTCATCATCATGGACGACGGACTGCAGAATCCCGGCCTCGGCAAGGACCTCACGCTCGCGGTGGTGGACGGCGTCCGCGGCATCGGCAACGGCCACGTGATGCCGGCCGGTCCGCTCCGGGCGCCGCTCGATTTCCAGCTCGATCTGGTCGATGCGGTGATCATCAACCGCGGCCCGGAAGGGGCGGAGAGCCAGGAGCCGAGCGATTTCGTCGGGCGACTGCGCCACGATTTTGCAGGACCAGTGCTCGAAGCCCGCATCGTCCCCGATAGCGGAACCGAATGGCTCAAGATCGGTCCGGTCGTCGCTTTCGCAGGAATCGGTGTACCAGACCGCTTCTTCGCGACGCTTACTGCGCTCGGCGCCGACGTGGTCGGAAGGAGCGCCTTTCCTGATCATCATGAATTCTCAACCGCGGACGCCGGCCGTCTGCTCGACCTTGCCCGCACCCACGGCGCCGCGCTCGTCACGACGGAGAAGGACCGTGCGCGCCTCGCCGGCAGCGAGGGTCCGCTGGCCGAACTCTACCGTTTGGCCCGCGCACTTCCGATCCGTCTGGCACTCGAGCCACGCGACGAGGGCCGCCTCGCCGCCCTGATCGAAGGGGTGATCGGCCGACGCGGGCAGAAGGCGCGATAACTTTTCTCCCCCTCTCCCCATTCCTTCAATGAGGAGAGGGTCGGAGTGAGGGGCGGGAACTTGCGCAACGTTTGCGTATGCCGCCGCCCCTCACCCTAGCCCTCACCCCGCATGCGGGGAGAGGGGACATCGGACCTCAGTTCGCGCGCTCGTAACCGGGGCGGGGCACCTGGCCCATGAGGATCGTATTGGCGCCGCCGTCGACCAGCACTTCCGTGCCGTTCACGTAGCCCGCCCGATCCGAGACGAGGAACGTGATGACCTGCGCGAGATCGTCGGGCGTCGCCACGCGACCGATGGGCACCAGCTTCGAGCGCGCCTCGAGCACACCGGGTACCTGATAGTAGCTCTCGCTCAGCGCCGTGCGCACAAAGCCCGGGCTCACGACGTTCGAGCGCACGCCCTCGGGCCCCCACTCGTAGGCAAGCTGGCGCGAAAGCATGTGGACGCCCGCCTTGGCCGTGCTGTAGGCGCCTGAGAACGGCTGCGGCTCGGTCGCGGCGATCGAGGCGATGTGCACAATCGCGCCGCGCTTGCGCTGACGCATTCCTTCCCCGAACGCCTGCGCTGCGAGCAGATAACCCGTCAGGTTCACGGCGAGGATCTTGTTCCAGTCCGCGAGCGAGAGCTTGTCGAGGCCGCCCGGGCGCAGGATGCCCGCGTTGTTTACGAGGATGTCGGCCCCGCCGAGCGACGCCTCGACCTCCTTGCGGGCTTGCGCGATGCTCGCCTCGCTGGTCGTGTCACAGACCACGGCAATCGCCTTGCCGCCCGTCTCGCCGATTGCCTGGGCGGCTGCCTTGGCGCCTTCAAGGTTGATGTCGAGGAGGGCGACGGCGGCGCCGACGCTGGAGAGGCTGTTGGCCGTCGCGCGACCAATCCCGCTTGCGCCGCCCGTCACTACAGCAATGCGGCCACCGAGGCCCAGCCAGTCCTCACCTTTCCCGCTCATCGTCGTCCTCCCGGTTGCAGGTCGTTTCATTGAGCCTAGCCCACACTAGGCACAGGTGAACAGCGCCGCTAAGCTCCCGGCAGCGGCAGATGCAGGCAGGCGGTTCCCGATGACGACCTCGCTTCCCCTGGACGGCATACGTGTGCTCGACGTCAGCTCGTTCATTGCCGCACCGGCCGCGGCCGTCGTTCTCGGAGACTACGGCGCCGATGTCATCAAGGTGGAGCCGCCGGGCGAGGGCGATCCGCACCGCGGCAATATCAACCTCACGAGCTTCCCAAAGGCCGAGGTCAACTACCCCTGGCACCTCGACGCCCGCAACAAGCGCTCGGTCGCGCTCGACCTCAAGCACCCGGAGGGCCGCGCCGCCCTCGACCGCCTGATCGACACCGCCGATGTCCTGATCACCAACTACCCGTTCCCGGTGCGCACGCGGCTGCGCCTCGGCTACGAGGACGTTGCCGCGCGCAACCCGCGCCTGATCTACGCGTCGTTCTCAGGCTACGGCGAGCAAGGTCCCGACAAGGACCAGCCGGGATACGATGCCAATGCGTTCTTCGCCCGTTCGGGTCTGCTTGATGCGACTCACTTCGAGGGCCAGCCGCCCGGCTTCGCGCTCCCGGCACAAGGCGACCGATCGGCAGCCATGGCGCTCCTGTCCGCCATTCTCATTGCCATCATCGATCGCGGACGGACCGGCAAAGGTACCTGGGTCGCGAGCAACCTGCTTGCCAACGGGCTCTGGTCGAACGGCGTCTATGCACAGGCGGCGCTCGTCGGCGCATACCTGCCGAACCGCCCGCCGCGCGACCGCCCCCGCTCGGCGCTCGCTAACATCTACCTGACCTCCGACGATCGCTGGCTCCAGATCAATGTCACAAACGAGACCCGCGACTGGCCGGCCATCCTGGAGACCATCGAGCGGCCAGATCTTGCGGCCGACCCCCGCTTCACCGAACGGAAGGAGCGCCACGCTCATGCCGCCGCGCTCAGGGAGATCCTCGACGGCATCGTCCGCACGCGGCCGTTCGCGCACTGGAACCGGCTGCTCAAAGCACGCGGCGTCCCGCACTCGATCATCAATCGTCTGCAGGACATTCCGGCGGATACGCAGGCCGTCGCCGCGCGCGCCGTCGTCGAGACTGATACGCCGGGGATGCCGCAGACACTCGCCGCACCCTTCCAGATCGGCCACGCTTCGCCCCGCCGGCCGGGCCCGGGCCCCGCACTCGGCCAACACACAGATGTGATTCTGCGGGAAGCGGGGCTCAGCGAGAATGAGATCGCGGCCTTGAGGGCGAGTGGGGCGGCCGCATAACGGCGTAACGGACCTGGAGATCGCAATGCGCGTGAGGTCGCTGCTCGAAGCTGCCGTGCTGTTCCTCCTGCCGGCGGCGCTGCTGATCCTCGCTGCGCCGCCGAGCCAGGCTCAAGCCCCGTCGCCGGGCAAGGTCGCACCGGACCTCTGCCTCGCGCTCGCCGAAGCACCGACCCAGCGCGGCCCCGGCGGCATCGCCGTGCCCTCGCTCGTGCAGCGCGCCCAGCTCAAGCTCGGCGAGACACGCATCAGCTACATCGGGCACTCGACGTTCCTGCTCGAAACCCAGCGCGGCATCCGCATCGCGACCGACTACAACGACTACGTGCGCCCGGCCGTGATCCCCGAGATCGTGACCATGAACCGGGCACACTCGACGCACTACACCATGAACCCCGATCCCTCGATCCGCCATGTCCTGCGCGGCTGGAACCCTGACGGCGGCCACGCCCAGCACGACATCACGCTCGAGGACGTGCGGGTCCGCAACATCCCGACCAATATCCGCAGCTATGCCGGCGGCACCGACATCTGGGGCAACTCGATCTTCGTATTCGAGACCGGCAATCTCTGCATCGGCCACCTCGGCCACCTGCACCACACGCTCACCACCCAGCAGCTCGCCCAGATCGGTCAGCTCGACGTGGTGCTCGTGCCTGTGGACGGGAGTTTCACGCTCGACGTGCAGGGCATGATGGAGGTCCTGAAGGCGCTCAGGGCGCCGCTCATGATCCCCATGCACTACTTTTCGTCCTATACGCTGGAGCGCTTCCTGCACGAGGCGCGTCCGGTTTTCGATGTCGAGATGAGCGAGGTGCCGACCTTGGTCGTCTCGCGGGCGACGCTGCCGAAGAAGCCCAAGATCCTGGTGCTGCCGGGGAACTAGAGCACTTCAGGCGAGCAGCAGCTCGCGGACCTCGGCCGCGACATCCCCGCTCGGCGCGATGACGAGGCCGCCCGTATTGTCACCCGGCCGATAGGGGCTGCCGTCATGCTTCGAGAAGACGAAGCCCAGCTCGGTGGCGAGCGCCAGACCCGGCAGGTGATCCCACGGCTCGGATTTGTTGTAGATCGCGAAGTGCGCGCTGCCCGAGAGAAGCCGCGGGTAGTCGAGGCCGGCGCAGGAGACATTCTGCAAGGCCCCGAATGCCGAACCGCGCGCTCTCAACTCGGCACGGCGAGCATCGCTCATGTGCCGGCGGCCGAGCATGCCGATCAACTTCTTGCGCTCGGCCGGAATGATCGGACGCTCCAGCCTCTCGTTTGCACCATCGCGCACGCGCCACGCGCCGCTGCCACGCTCCCCCATGTGCAACTCGCCGCTGGCGGGTGCCAGTATCCATCCTGCAATCAGCTCATCGCCGCGCACGAGCGCGACCATCACGGCGAATGCAGTCTCGCCCTTGGCGAAGGCGCTCGTGCCATCGATGGGATCGATCACCCATACCGGATCGTCACTCGCGAAGTGCTTCAAGACAGCGGGATCGGCGTGCACGCCCTCCTCGCCGATGACACGCGAGCCGGCAACGAGCTCCGCCAGTCGACGTGAGAGCTGCACTTCCGCTGCGCGGTCCGCGACAGTCACGACATCGCTCGGACCGGTCTTCTCGACGACGTCGGAACCTGCCAGATTGCGCCAGCGCGGCATGACTTCTTCAGCCGCAACTTCGCGAATGATTCGCGCGACTTGCTCGATTTTGATCACATCCCGGCCCTCGACAGCGCACTTT
>CAUJKI010000011.1 GCA_963205015.1 Pseudomonadota bacterium | reverse complement strand
AAGTCATCGGGGTCGTAGCCCAGATTCTTGGTCAGCAACGGGTTGATGATCATCGGTGATGTGCCGCCCAGCACCAAGGTGTAGCCGTCGGCCGGTGCCGAGCGTGCGGCGAGCATGCCGATGGCGGCGTTGGCGCCCGGCCCGCTTCCACAACGCGTGAATGTCGGCCTTTATGCCGTTCATAGTCCGGGCATCGATTGGGATCGCACCGAATTCTGTTGCCGGCGTCAGCTCGAGCGTGAAGGGACGCATTATCTTCAGGAGCAGGCGCTCACCGCGCTCATTCTCTCCGACGCCGATGCTAGATCTCTACCTGCGACGGATTATGTCGTGATGCCCTCGCTTGCCGAAGGTCATGCGCCCACGTCCGTGCTTCATCATTATGTCGCGCACTCGAAGCGATCCTATTTCCAGCACGGTTGGCGCCGTATCATGGCGCGCCTCGGTCATCAGGCCCACTTGGCGGCATAGCTTCGAGCTGCATTCGTGACGCGAACAGTCCTTGTCGTTGGTGCCGGTTTCACGGGGGCCGTGATCGCCGAGCGCATCGCGAGTGTGCTCTGCAACCGTGTCATCCTGATCGATCGCCGTGATCACGTTGGCGGAAATGCCTATGATTGTGAAAACGACGCGGGTGTAATCATACATCGCTACGGACCGCACATATTCCATACGAATGCGCCGCGGGTGATGGACTACCTCTCGCGCTTCACGACCTGGCGACCTTACGAGCATCGGGTCCGTGGCTTGATCGACGGGAAGTTCATACCCCTGCCCTTCAACCTCACTTCCATGGAACTCGTCTTTGGGATGCGCGAAGGAGGTCGGCTCAACAAGCTGCTGACCGACGAGTTCGGCATCGGCGTGAAGGTTCCGATCCTGAATATGCGTAAGTCGGCATCGCCAGACATTCGGCGGGTAGCCGACTTCATCTACGAGCGCGTATTCCTGCACTACACGCTGAAACAGTGGGGCATGGCGCCTGATGAGCTTGATCCCTCCGTCTCAGCTCGTGTGCCCGTCCATCTGTCCCGCGACGATAGATATTTCCAGGACAGCTTTCAGTTCATGCCGGCGGAGGGCTACCTCGCTCTCTTCCAGCGCTTGCTGGATCATCCGCTGATCGACGTGAGGACGGGTGTGCGATTTGAAGATCTCGACGGTCGGGAGAAGTTCGACCATGTCGTGTTTACGGGGCCGATCGACGAGTTCTTTGGGCATCGGCACGGGCCCCTCCCTTATCGCAGCATACGATTTGAGAATCGTACGTCCGTCGCGACGCGCCCTGTTCAATCGGCGACGGTCGAAAATTATCCGACACCGCCGGCCGAGCATCCCTTCACACGCTCGACGGAATTTCGGCTGCTGACGGGGCAGGATGATATCGGATGGACGACACAGGCCTTTGAATATCCGGAGCCCTATGTCGTTGGATCCAACGAACCCTACTATCCTATTCCCTGTGAAGAGAGCCGCACCATGCTCAGGCGATATCGTGCCGATGCCGACAGGCTCAGCAATGTCACGTTCGCAGGGCGCCTCGCAGACTATACTTATTACAACATGGATCAGGCTGTCGGACGGGCGCTTGCATGCTTCGAGAAGGAGATCGCCCCTCGAATGAATATCCGGCAGGTCGTCTAGCTTGATCCGCGTCCGCTGGTTTCGCCACGGCCACGAGCAGCGCAACGATTGGCTGCGCTTCGGTCTGATGCGGCTGCATCGGGCGGGGCGGGTCCGCTATGGGGAATATCCGCTTGGAGCGTGTGTTGCCGCCGGCTTCGACGCTTCTGTGTCGGACCACGAACACCGCCATACCAGCGTTGTGCTGGTCGAAGATGGATCAAGCGCGCTTCGTTGCATTGTGGACAGCGAAGACTCCTTCTTCTGGATGTCACCGCTGGTGCATCACGCGGATCTGTATTTCTGTGCCGGCTACAATCGGAAATTCTTCGAGGAGCGAACCTTTACGCCGCCCTTCGCCTGGCAGCAGCCGGAGGAGATTGCCTTCTACGTGCAGCGCGCCCGCGATCTGGTTCGCGACCACGGCGCTGTCTTCGAAAGAGTCCGGCCGTTCGTTCCTATTGGTCCCGACCTGCACATCGAATTGGCTCTGCCGCGGCTTGCGCGAAAGCTGCGCAATGCGCATCACAAGATGGCCTCGCGTGCCCTGTCGTCGCAATCATGGTTCTTTGCTTACAGGGATTTCGAGGTTCGCTATCGAAAACTGCTGTCCCTTCGCTCAGCGCCAGCGCTGCATGATATCGTCCTGCTGGATACGCTCTGGGGCTGGCCGAGGCATCGGCACGCGCTTCACCTCCGCCTGCGGGAGCTTGCTGAGGCTGGGTGTCACATACACGCGCGCTTGCGCTGGAGCGAGCCGACAAGTCTGGATGGCGGCGATCGCTTCCCACTCTCGGCAGCAGGTTTCCCACTTGAGACCGGTCGGGTCGAGAACTACGAGTCCATGCTTGCCTCGAGCCGCCTCGGTGTTTTTGCGACGGGCTTTCACTGGGGCTGGCGCAACATCATGACGCTGGCGCTCATGTGGGGATTGCCGATCCATGCGGACCGCCTGCTTCTCGAACCTTGGTTCGACATGGACCGCTTCGAGATAAGCTGGAACGATGACGTTGATTGGCCGAACGTCGGCGCCCGACTGGCGGCCGTGAGTGACGTGGAGCGCGCGCGCATCAAAGCGCACAATCAGTCGGCATTCGATGCGCTGCTGGCGCCTGAGAGAGTTGCCGAGTACTTCATTAAAGCCGCACTTGGGGCGAACGTGCCGCGTGGACGTCGCGGTAATGACAACCGTGCGCATCAGGGCGTCGCGGCATGATCGACGCCTCGGTGCCGAAAATCTCCGTCCTTATCCCGTGCTTCAACGCGGAAGCATATATTGCCGCGACGCTGGAGAGCGTTCTCGCCCAGACGTGGCCGAACATCGAGGTCATCGTCGTCGACGATGGCTCGAAAGATCGGTCCGCGAGCATCGTCGAAGGCTACCAGGGGCGCGGCGTCAGGCTGCTCAGGCAAAAGAACGCGGGGGCGGCGGCCGCGCGCAATCGTGCCTTTGCGGCCAGCACCGGCACCTTCGTGCTGTTCCTCGACGCTGACGATCTGATCTGTGAGGAGCATATTGCCACTCTCCAGGCCGCTGTCGCCGATGCACCGCGCTGTGTCGCGATGAGCCAGTGGGATCGCTTCTTTGCGTCGCCAGCCGAGGCGAAATTTCCGCATCGGCCAAGCTATCGCGACGCGACGGGTGTCGATTGGCTGGTACAGGAATGGTCGGATGCTCGGCCGATGATGCAGCCGGGGATTTTTCTCCTTCCTCGTGCTCTCCTGGCCGAGCTCGGCGGGTGGGACGAGCGCTTATCATTGATCGACGATTTCGAGTTCTTCGCGCGCGTACTCGCGAAGTGCGAGGGCGTGCTCTTCGCTCCGTCTGCACGCCTGTTCTACCGCTCGGGTGTTGCCGGCAGCCTCTCGGGCCGGAGCTCCCGCGCTGCGGCCGAATCGGCACTCCTCTCCGTGATGCTGGCCACGCAGCATCTCATCGACGCGGAGGACTCCTCGCGCACGCGCCGTGCGAGCGCCAACATCCTGCAGGAGTTCGACTACCTATATTACCCGGAGCACGCCGATCTGCGCGCCAAGGCCCGCGCTCGCGTCGTCGAACTCGGCGGTGCCAGTCTTGCGCCCGACGGTCCGCCCGGATTTCAGAAATTGCGCCGCGCTATCGGGTGGCGGGCCGCGCGTCGCGTGCAAAAACTCGCCGAGCGCTTCGGCCTCAATCGCGCATCCCGGCACCGCATGACGCTGGGGCTCGGTTCGTCAGGCCCGCGCACATCATGAGAATCGCCCTGACAGCCGATCCCGAGCTGCCAGTTCCGCCCAGGCACTACGGTGGGATCGAGCGGATTATCGACATGCTGGCGCGGGAGCTCGTCCGGCGTGGTCACGACGTCACATTGTTTTCGAATCCGGCTTCCGAGTGTCCCGTGTCCCGCGTCGCCTGGCCGGGTCTGAACAGCGCCGGCAAACTCGATACGGCGCGAAACGCGGCAATCCTGGCGCGCCATGTGGTTGCTGGAGGCTATGACGTCGTACACATCTTTTCGCGCATTGCGTTTCTGATGCCGAACCATCCGCTGCGCGTGCCCAAGATCATGACGAACCAGCGCGCGATCACACGGCGATCTGTGCGCGACGGTAACGCGCTCACGAGTGG
>CAUJKI010000010.1 GCA_963205015.1 Pseudomonadota bacterium | reverse complement strand
CCGTTACAGCAGTCACGGCCGAACAGCTAGCGGTCAACAACGCGACTGATCTCAGCAAGCTCGCCGAGTTGGCGCCGCAGGTCTTTATCGGAGAGTACGGCACGGGCACCGGCGCGGTACTGACGATGCGTGGCATCAGCTCTCATCCGGTCGACGCCGGGCTCGAGCAGAGCGTTCTGGTGGCAGTCGACGGCGTCCCGATCGCCAACGGCGGCATCATCAAGACCTCCCTTTTCGACACGCGGCAGGTGGAGTTTCTGCAGGGTCCACAAGCTCTATTCTTCGGCAAGAACTCACCCGCGGGCGTGATCTCACTGCAGTCCGCAGACCCGACCGACCAGTTCGAAGGCTTTGTCAGGATGGGTTACGAGTTCGAAGCGAAAGAGCGCACGGTGGAGGGAATTCTGTCCGGTCCATTCTCCGACACGTTCAAGGTCCGACTGGCTCTTCGTGCCAGCGAGATGGACGGATGGATTCGGAACGTTGCGGGACCGATCGACGACCCCATCCATCCCGGTATCGTGCTACCCGGAGCGACGCAGGGTGATTCGGCCCCCAAGGGCTATAACTACGGAGGGCGCCTTACTTTCCTATGGACGCCTTCTGATGATTTCGAGGCAAATCTGAAGCTGAACTTCGATCGCCAAAGCCTGAACGGGAACACTGCCTACTTCGAGAAGTTCTGCACTGGCGGTATCACCGTGCCGACGTATCTCGGCATTCCGGAAGTCGGTGCCGACTGCGAAAGGAACAGGAGAGTCAGCGATACGGCGAATGCTCCCGAATTCTCGGTGAACTTTCCTTTTGGGAACGGTGGTGAACCGTATGCGGATTCGGATCTGTTTCTGGCGGCATTGACCCTCAACAAGGAATTCGAAGGCTTCTCGCTCACGTCGACGACGGGCTACTACGACAAGACTCACACCGGTACGGGCACGTCTTTCGGCCCGTACGGCGAAGTCTATAGTTCAGACGACACGGGCTACGAGCTGGTCACGCAAGAGCTGCGACTAAACACCGATTCTCCCGGCCCCGTGAACTTCATGGGTGGGTTGTACTTCGAGCATGCCAGTCGCAGATGGTTCAACGCCGCTGACATCCTCCACCTTGGCATCGACCCAGAGACGAACAGCTACGTCGTCTCCATAACAGAAGCGGAGACAACGTTCGACGCATATTCCGTTTTCGCTCAGATTCGCTGGGACATCACGCCGTCCCTGGAATTGACTGCTGGTGCGCGATACAGCCGCGACAAACGGGACAACGAACAGGTGAACACTGCAGTCAGCCCGTTTTCGCCCATCGCTCTCCTTCCCAAGAATCGGCTCATTACGATCAGCTCCGAAGATGACAACGTGTCACCGGAGGCGACGCTCAGCTGGCGTCCGGGGGATGACCAGACTTGGTACGCCGCGTACAAGACAGGATACAAGGCGGGTGGCTTCTCGAATCCGGCGCTCATGCTCGCCACGGCCACGCCGGAGAACCTCACTTTCGGCCCAGAGGAGACCGATGGCTTCGAGGTGGGATACAAGGCGGAGTTCTTGAACCGCACGCTACGGCTGGATGTGACGGGCTATCGATATGAATACGATGGTCTCCAGGTAGTTGCAGTCAATTCACAGCTCTTTGATTTCTTAATAGGGAATGCTGCTGAAGCGCGTACACAGGGCGTTACGGCGTCATTCGACTGGCTTGCGACAGATCGGCTCTCGTTCGACGGGAATGTTGGCTACAACGAGGCCGAGTACAAGAAGTACCGCGGGGCTCAGTGCTATCCCGGTCAGACTGCGGCGCTGGGATGCATCGGTGGGGTGCAGAACCTATCGGGTCGCCCTCTCCAGCGTGCGCCGGATCTGACCTTCAGTCTTGGCGCTGCCTATAGCGCGCAGCTCGGGTCAGGTTGGACAATCTCTTACTCGATAAGCGGTGCACACAGCGCGTCCTATCAAACCTCATCCGTCTATGCTCCGGGCGCCATGCAATCCGCCTACTGGCGTCTCAATGCGGGTGTCATTGTCAGGACGCCGTTGGAGAAGCTGGAATTCGCCGTTCTCGGCCGAAACCTGACGGATTCGTACTATCTCGTCACGGCAGATCCATCTCCACTGGCGTCTAATGACGAGTTTGTCGGGGTGTTCAACCGTCCACGGGAAGTGGTGGTTCAATTCAAGTATCAGTTCTAGGTCAGCGAGGCTATCGCAAGCCTCACAGTGTCCGATTCAGTTTTTCGAGGAGACAGCAATGACCCAGAAGTACGAGATGAATTGCCGAGAGTACGTCTACGGCCTGAATTCGAGCAAGCCCCAGTTCTTCATACGATGCTTTGTGTAAGAGCCTTGGAGGCCTCGCGGCGCTTCTACGTGGACGGTATCGGCATGAAGCTGCTTGACCGCATGGACATCGATTTCAAGCCGCGAGTATCCGCGCTCTTCATCGGATTCGACCCGAAGGAGTCAGCCTTGACGAGGATATCTGCGCATGGCCGCGGTGCGATGTGCGTCGAGGTCGATCGCAACGGCACCGGACTTCCGACCTGATGGCCCGAGCGCTGGCCCTCCCATTTTTCATTCCATCGATGGCCGGGTCGACTAGCAGGTCTTGGTGACGCTCACGGCTCGCACAGGAGCAATCACACAAGCGAAGCTCGAGCCGGTCACGACCGGGCTCTCGGCTGGGATTCGATGGAGAGCCACCGGCGAACGGGCAGGCTGCCCGGTTCCCGTTCATGATGGAGCCGTCATTCTCGCAACCTCGCCGAAATGGCATCATCGGGTGCCGCGGAGCCGAGTGCATGAGCTGTGGAAATTCGGCACTTACGACATTTTCTCGCACTTTACGAGACGAAGAGCTACTGGCCCGCTGCGGAGCTCTGCGGGCTGACGCCGCAGGCTCTCAGCAAGAGCATCCGGAGGTTCGAAGAGGCGCTCGGCGTACGGTTGTTCGACCGCGACACGAGGTCGGTCTGTCCGACGTTGTTCGCGGAGGAGATCGCGCTGTTTGCGCGCAGTATCGATGCCGAATCGAACAGCCTGCGCCGCAAGCTGGACTCCCTGCTCGGCACCGGAACGGACCAGCTCGCGATCGGCACGGGAGCGGCGGCGGCGACCACGCTCGTGGGGCAAGCGGTCGTCGCCGTGATCCAGCAGCGCCCGAATCTGGCAGTGAATGTCCTCGAAGGTACCTATGAGGGGCTGATGCCGCGCCTGCTGCAAGGAAAGCTCGACATCGTCGTCCGCATCATGACCTCGGACTCGGTGGATCGCCTCATCGACTCGCGCGTCCTGAAGGTCGAACACTATCGCGTGTATGCCCGCGCGGGCCATCCGCTGGCGGGTCTCGAGCGCGTACCGCTCGGGAGACTCGCCATGCTCGATACGAAATTCACCAAGATCAACTTCGACCAGGCGGCCGACTGCGGCCCGGCCGGCACGGAAAATCAGCCGCTGCAGCTGAAGTTCTCGCCGAAGTTCTCGTCGTTCGTCGCGGCCGGCTATCGAGTGCCGCTGTCGAGTGGCCGTGGCGCGCTCACACTCGGCGCGGATTGGACGAGAAAGTCGAGCTTCTACCACAGTTCCTGCAATCCCTTGCCGACCAAGGAAGACGGCTACGATCTCCTGAATGCCCATTTGGGCTACGAAACGGCGGATCGACGCTGGCAGGTCACCGCACAGGTACGCAACCTCGGGGACGAGGACTACGCTGCCGGGCAGTCCTTCATTCCGAGACTGGGGTTCAACTCGATCTACTTCAACGCCCCGCGGACGTGGGCCGTGTCGATTCGCTACACGCAGGATTGAAATGATCAGCATCGAACCCGAAAAATCCGAGCAGGGGCAAGGACCGAAGGAATTCATCCTGCGGGATGCGACCGTCGTGACCATGGACGACGATCGGAATGCCTACGAATCCGGGTTCGTCTGGGTCAGAGGCGATCGCATTCATCGTGTCGGGGACGTGACCGCGCTGCGCGACGTCCCCAGCTCGGTGGCCGTTTCATCGGCTCGAGGACGGATCATCCTGCCGGGACTCGTCAATGCACACGGGCATCTGTCGAACGGCATCCTGCGTGGAATCTACGATGAGATGCCGCTCAGCGTGTGGTTCGCCAAGGGCATGTGGCCGGTGCTGGAGGCGCTCGATGCGCAGCTCGGCCGCATCGGCGCCGAGCTCGCCCTGCTGGAGCTGATGACGACCGGTGTCACGACCACGGTCAGTGCCGAGTTCGGCACGCCGCGAAAGGACTTGCCGGACGGCGTGCTGGCGGCGATCGGCCAGGCGCATGCGCGCGCGCTCGTGTCGCGGATGACCGTCGACGGCGACGACGACACCGATCCATCGCAGGCCGTGCCGGCAGCATATAGGGAAGACTGTGCCGAAGCAGTGAAGGAGGTCGAACGTCTCCAGCGTCGGTACGCCTCGCCGACCATCACCGTGGCACCGGAAGCGCTCGGTGTACTGCGCTGCACGCCCGAGATGATCGAGGCCATGCACGACCTGGCCATCAGGACCGGGTCTCCCTTCCTGATGCACATCGCGAGCTCCAAGGATGAGCACGAGCGCAGCCATGCGCGCTTCGGGCATGGAAGCATCACGGAGCTGAAACGGCTCGGCGCGCTCTCGCCGAGGACGTTGCTGGCCCATGCGATCTGGCTCGATGACACCGAGATCCGCCACATCGCCGAGGCACAGGCGGGGGTGTCCCACAACCCGGTGGCCAATGCCTACTATGCATCGGGCATCGCGCGTCTCGCCGACCTGCTGGGCGCGGGCGTCCGGGTCGGGCTCGGCGTCGACGGAGCCTCGACCAACAATGGGCAGAACGTCTGGGAAACGATGAAGCTCGCGCTGCTGCTGCAGAAGGAGCGTACCGGGAATGCGGGCTTCGGATCGGCGGAGCTCGCGCTCGAGCTGATGACGCGCGGCGGCGCGGCGGCGCTGCACATGGAGGATCGCATAGGCTCGCTCGTCGCCGGGAAGCAGGCCGACTTCATCTGTATCGATGTGTCGCGAACCACGCTCGCGCCGCGACAGACGCTGATCTCGAATCTCGTCTACTCCAGTGATCCGCATGCGGTGCGCGACGTCTACGTGGCGGGTGAGGCGGTCGTCGTGGACGGTGTCCATCGGTTCCTCGATCGGGAGTCGATCGTGGCCGCGGCCGAAGAGGCGCTCGAGAAGGTGCTGGAGCGCTCCGGCCTGAAATCCTATCTTGCCTCGCGGTCGAGCTGGCGCTGGCGGCGCGGCGAAGCATGATTCAAAGCCGAAGTGATCCATCGATCATGAGCAGAAGACACCATTTCGGCGTCATCGAGGCGGTCGGCGACAGCGTCGGGCTGCGCGGAGTCGAGAGATTCTCCGTGTCCGTCGCCGCGGACGGCAGTTGAACCTTGCATGCGGTCTGTGAGATCTTCGACAAGGAAGTTTCCAAGGGCGTGGTCTACTCCGTGGACGCCGAATGGCGCCCGGTCGACGCATTCGTGCGCCTGATCCGCCGGGGTGCCCTGTTCGGCACCGGCTGGTTCAGGTTCGACGACGTCGTCGTCGGGCTCGAGGCCTGGAATGCCGAGCTAGGACGGGTG
>CAUJKI010000009.1 GCA_963205015.1 Pseudomonadota bacterium | reverse complement strand
GCTCGACCCGCCGATTCTGATTGTGACCCGTGCCACGCCGCCCCCGCGACGGCTGCTGCCTGCCGCGCTGACGTTGCTTGGCGTCGTCGTGGTGGTGGGTCTTGCAGCGGGCGTTCTCTTCGTGCGCAACGCCGATGTAGTCCGCGACGAGGAAGGCGCAGGTCGCCGTGAACTGTTGTCGGATCGCGCGCGGACGCCGGAAGCTCCGCGGCAGGCGCCGGGCGCGCAGCCGAACGCCACGACCATCACATATGATCTCACCCGGCGCCCGAACGAGACGATCGTCGGCGCCTGGCGACCCGTCACGGAGCGTGACGGGCAGACAGACCAATCGGAATCACCCTCGGGGCCATCGAGGCGGCGTGCGATGCCGCACCGCTCGGGCACGGCACCGCCTGATGTGCCGCCCGGGCCCGTCACGCGTCCCGTGGCCGTAGCGGCACCGCCACCCCGCTATGATGCGCCAGAGCCAAAACGCCGCATCGGCGACGGAGAGCCGGCAGAGACGGCCCTCGCCGCCCCAGGTGGCAAGTCGGCTGCGCCATCCGATGGGGCGCCGGTGGAGGGCGCCGAACGGCCGTCACCGAGTGTGGTCGCACGCGTCGGACGTGCGAGCGAGCCCATCGAGGCTGAGGGCCCCCAGGTCGAGATCCCGCTCGATCAGCTTGCGCTGCCGCGGCGGCGGCCGAATTTTGCTGCAATCGAGGACAAGGAGGAGGGTCCGGCTTCTTCGGCGCAGGTGCGGCGCAAGCGCCTGCTTCGCCTCCAGCGGCAGCTCAATCGCCAGCAGAGGCACGCACGCAAGCGTGAACTCGATCAGCGCCAGTGGGTTCCCGAGGCGCTGTACGGCAACCGGTTTGGCGGCATGGAACGCCTCCTTCCCTAGGTGCGGCGGGCCATATTTGGCGGTGTCTTTCGACGTGCTTTCGTTGACAACCCCTGGCGCCGTCCTTATCTCTCCCACGTGCCGGCTGGATGCGTGCCCGGTTGGGTTGGTAGGGCCTGTTGCGGCGGCTCGATCGTCGGCCTCTTCCTCTTTGAAGCACAACCTGATCGCAGCGGCGGCCCGACGGAAGTCGGTGCGTCGACACGTACATCGACTTCGCAAGCTTCCGGGCTCCCATAGGGCCCGACCCTGGCGACTGGATTTGGGGAACGGTTCATGCTGTCGCTCGCTTCGATTGCCTCCAAGATCTTCGGCTCGTCGAACGATCGGATGCTGAAGACGTTTCGGCCAAAGGTCGACGAGATCAATGCCCTGGAGGCCGAGGTCGCGAAGCTCTCGGACGCCGATCTCAGGGCTCGCACGGTCATGTTCCGCAAGCAGCTCGCAGAGGGCGCGACCCTCGACGACCTGCTCGTCCCTGCCTTCGCCACGGTCCGCGAGGCGGCCAAGCGCGCGCTCGGCCAGCGCCATTTCGATGTGCAGCTCCTTGGCGGCATGGTGCTGCATTCCGGCAACATCGCCGAGATGAAGACCGGTGAAGGCAAGACGCTGGTCGCGACGCTGCCTGTCTATCTGAACGCGCTTGCGGGGCGCGGCGTGCATGTCGTCACCGTCAACGACTACCTCGCCAAGCGCGACTCGGAATGGATGGGGCAGGTTTACCGGTTCCTCGGGCTCACCGTCGGCTGCATCGTGCATGACCTCGACGACGAGCAGCGCCGCGCGAACTATGCCTGTGACGTCACCTACGGCACGAACAACGAATTCGGCTTCGACTACCTGCGCGACAACATGAAGATGCGCGTCGTCGACATGGTGCAGTTCGGCGGTCGCCCGAACGAGCTGGCGGGCCACGCCTTCGCCATCGTCGACGAGGTGGACTCGATCCTGATCGATGAGGCGCGCACGCCGCTCATCATCTCGGGCCCGGTCGAGGACCGCTCCGAGCTCTACAATGCCATCGACGCGCTGATGCTCAAGATCGAGAAGTCGGATTTCGAGCTCGACGAGAAGCAGAAACAGGTCGCGTTCACCGAGAGCGGTCAAGAGACCATCGAGCACCTGCTGAGGGAGGCGGGACTCCTCAAGGGCGAAGGCCTCTACGACATCGAGAACGTCACGGTCGTCCATCACATCAATCAGGCCCTCAAGGCCCACAAGATGTTCCATCGCGACCGCGACTACATCGTGAAGGACAACGAGGTCGTCATCATCGACGAGTTCACCGGCCGCATGATGCCGGGCCGGCGCTACTCCGAAGGCCTCCACCAGGCGCTCGAGGCCAAGGAGCACGTCGCGATCCAGCCCGAGAACCAGACGCTCGCCTCGATCACCTTCCAGAACTACTTCCGCCTCTACGACAAGCTCGGGGGCATGACGGGCACCGCGTCCACCGAGGCTGATGAATTCCTCGACATCTACAAGCTCGACGTGGTCGAGATCCCGACCAATGTTCCCGTCGCCCGCGCCGACCTCGACGACGAGGTCTACCGAACAGGCAAGGAGAAGTACGAGGCGATCATTCGCGAGATCGAGAGCGCACAGAAGCGCAAGCAGCCCGTGCTGGTCGGTACGGTCTCGATCGAGAAGAGCGAGATGATCTCCGAGATGCTGAAGAAGCGCGGCGTTCCGCATCAGGTGCTGAATGCGCGCCACCATGAGCAGGAGGCGGTGATCATCGCCCAGGCCGGTGTTCCCGGCGCCGTGACGATCGCGACCAACATGGCCGGCCGCGGCACCGACATCCAGCTCGGCGGCAACCTGCAGATGCGCGTCCTTCAGGAGCTGGCCGACGTTCCGGAAGGACCGGAGCGCGAGCGCCGCATTCGGAAGATCGCCGAGGAGATCGAGGCCAACCGGCGCATCGTGCTCGAGGCGAGCGATACGGTCGAGATCGAGCCCGCAAAAGGCAATCGGCCGGCCAAGACGGTGACCTATCCCGGCGGCCTCTACGTTATCGGCACGGAGCGCCACGAGAGCCGGCGCATCGACAACCAGCTCCGCGGCCGCTCGGGCCGCCAGGGTGATCCAGGGCGCACCAAGTTCTATCTCTCCCTCGAAGACGACCTGATGCGCATCTTCGCCGCCGATCGCATCGACGGGATGCTGCAGAAGCTCGGCCTCGAGGAGGGCGAGGCGATTACCCACCGCTGGATCAACAAGGCTCTCGAGAACGCCCAGAAGAAGGTCGAGGCACGCAACTTCGACGCCCGCAAGTACGTCCTCAAGTACGACGACACGATGAACGACCAGCGCAAAGTCGTGTTCGAGCAGCGCATCGACATCATGGCGTCCGAGGACGTGAGCGAGACGATCGACGCCATGCGCCACGAGGTGCTGCAGGAGCTCGTCGCGAAGCACATTCCCGAGTCGGCCTACGCGGAGCAGTGGGACGCCGAGGGCCTGCGCGCGCGCGTCCAGGAGGTCTTTGGCGTCGATGCGGACATTCCGGCCTGGGCCGATGAGGAAGGCATCGCGGACCAGGAGATCCTCGAACGGCTCACCAAGGCCGTCGACGACAAGTTCAACGGCCTCGCCGAAGAGGTGGGCAAGGGTGTCCTTGCCGGCTACGAGCAGGCGAAGGGCATGGTCAGCTTCGTGCGGAGCGAGCCGGAGCTGCGCGCCATCGCCGATGGCGTGCCGGGCGAGGCGACATTCGAGCGGCTCGGGCGCGCGCTGCTCGATTCAAAGCGCGATGAGATCCGGATCGAAGGGCCGAGCCGCGAGGAGGCCGAGACACAGCTCGCCGGGATCGGTTACTCGTTCATGCGCGAATACATCGAGGCCAAGGGCCTCGTTGAAGCCATCGAGAGCGCGCCTGACAAGTCGCCCGCAGCAATCGGACGGATGCGCCTGCGCGACATCGAGAAGTCCGTTCTGCTGCAGACGCTCGACCAACTCTGGCGCGAGCATCTGGTCGTCCTCGAGCATCTGCGCACGGTGATCAACTTCCGCGCCTATGGCCAGCGCGATCCCGTCAACGAATTCAAGTCGGAAAGCTTCACGCTGTTCGAGAACATGCTCTCGCATCTGCGCGAGGCCGTTACCAGCCAGCTCCTGCACGTGCGCATGACGCCGGGGGAAGTACCGGAGGAGATGGAGGAGTTCGAGCTGCCGCCCATGCAGGCGCATCACGTCAACCCGCTGACCGGCGAGGACGAGTTCGAGCTCGCCGAGGCGGCGCTGACATCGGAGGGGCGGTCAGCGGTGCCGGCGCGCGCGCGGCCGGAGCCCGTCAAGTCGCGCAGCAAGAACGGCGCGGTTGATCCCAGCGACGAGGCGACGTGGGGCCGTGTGGCGCGCAATGCGCCCTGCCCGTGTGGCTCGGGGAAGAAGTACAAGCACTGCCACGGCAAACACGCCTGAGGCCGTGGCGGGCGGGGCGTCCTGCTAGTTATCGAGCACCCGCTTACGCGCGAGCATCCGCTCGCGATCGGGAACGTGCAGCAACCCCGCGACCTGCCGGATGAGCTGATCCTCGAAGGCATCGAGATTGCCGTCGGCGTAGGCGATACGCCACAGCATCTCCACGACCTCGATCTTGTCCTCGATGCTCATGGAGCTGTTGAGGCTGTGCGTGAATGGAAAATACTGCGCCGTGCTGCGTGCGCGCACCTCGGCGCGTGATATCAGCTCGTCGGCTTCGTCGGCAGAGAGCGCAAAGCGGCGAGCAAGAAGGTGCGCCGTCATCGCGCGCTCCTCGGCGCTGAAATCGCCGTGCATCAGCCCCGCTTCGACGAGCAGCACCGCCACCGAGAGGTGAGGCTCCTCGATCTTGGGGGCGTCGGCGCCTCCGCGCAGCAAATCGAGCAGTCGATCGATCATCCGCTTCTCGTCCGTGTATTGCCTGTGCCGGAGTGCAAAGCCCGCACGCCCTGCTCAATTGTAAATGTAGGTGATCAGGAACACGAGGTCTGCCGCATTGGCATTGCGCGGCGGGAAAGGGTAGCTCGTCTGCCGCGTAGCGAAGACGACGCTCCGGTCGAGCCCACCGACGTTCGACGGGCGCACGACCTGCGTACTCACGAGAGTGCCATCCTTGTCGAGGGTGATGCGTACCGTCACGCGGCCCGTGGCGTCGCTCAGTTGCGGCATGGTCCGGCGGAGCGCACTGACGACGCCGCGCGCGAAGGCATCGTTCTCGCCTGAGCGCGTAATGCCGGGCGGGCGCTCGAGGCCGGCGCCGCCGGAGCCGGCGGGCGCGGAGAACATCGCCGGCGGCGAGAGATTGAGTTTTGCCGCGCGCGTGCGCTCCGGCTTTGTCTGCTTGGTAGGCGGCGCCGGCTCGGCCTTCTGGGGAGCGGCGGGCTTGGCTTCCGGCTTTGGCTCGGCCTTAAGCGGCGGCGCCTCCAAAGGCTTCAGGGTGAGTGCGGTCTCCGGCAGGGCATTCTCTTGAGGCGCGGGGGCTGGAGCAGCCTGCTGCTGGGGCGGCTGAACGGCTGGTTCGCTCGGCGCGGGCGGCGGCGGGGGCGCCGCGGCCTCGGTTGGGGCCGGCGGTGGCGGCGTTGGTGGGACTGGCTGGCTTTTGGGCGCGTCGGCTGTGGTGGAGAGGCTGCGTAATTCGGCCTCGCTGATGAAGGCCACATTGATCGCATCCGTGCTGCCGCTCGGATCGCCAATGTTGCGCGGCGGCGAGCCGTAGACGCCGACAAAGAGCAGGCTGTGCAGTACGACGGCAAGTGCGAGGCCGACATAGAACCGGCGCTCCTCCTTCGAGGACGCCTCGCGTGCCGGCCGCGTGTCCAGCGCGGTCAGGTCGGCTATCGGCAGTGCAGCCGCGTCGCTCATGTCAGCCTATGTAGGAGGTCCGGCCTGATCACGAAACGCTACGCACCTGATCTACACCAGGATTCTGACCCTGGCTGTGGCGCGCACGACGCGTTTCACCGGATGTTTACGGCACGAATCGGGCGCGCCGGAGTTCGGCGAGCTGTTCGAGAATGCGCTCTTCGCTGTCGAAGCACTCGGTGAAGCCGAGTTTGCGCGCACGCGTGGTGTCCGACATCTGGTCCCAGGTCGCCTTGAAGACGTAGTTGCCGAAACTCCAGTTGACGGCCTTGTCGAAGGGCACGCGCATGAGATCGCATTTTGCGGCCATGCGCTCCCATAGCGGCGCCTTGTCGGCCATGAAGGCGATAAGATCGATGCTCTGCACGGGGCCGATCTTCATGCCGAAGAGATCGGCAATGCGCGGCCAGAGGCTTTCCCAGCGGAAGAAATCGCCGTTCGTGATGTTGAAAGCCTGGTTGGCGCAGGCGGGGGTTGTCGCTGCCCAGTGTGCCGCGCGCGCCAGCAGACCGGCGTCCGTCACTTGGTAGACGGAGCGATAGTGCCCCTCGAGGCCAGGGAACTTGAGTGGCAGGCCGAGCTCCTTCGAGATTGCCGCATAGACGGCGAGCACCGACAAGAGGTTCAGGGGATTGCCGATGGTGAAGCCCATGACCGTGTGCGGGCGCAGGCACGACCACGTCCAGGATCTGCCGGCCTGAAGGTCTGTCACGTAGTCCTGCTGGTCGAAGTAGAAGTTCGGCGCCATGTGGCGCGGATCGTCCTCCTTCGCAGGCGTCTTGAAGGCGCCGATGTGCGAGCCGTAGTACTTCGTGCCCTGCATGACCTGGATATGCGCGAGGTCCCTGGATGCCGTGCTCACGGGCTTCACGGCATTGACGAGGAGGGCGAGGTTCGCCGCGACGTTACCGTTTGCGGGAAGATGCTGCTCGTCCCGCCCAAGGGGGAGAAAGCCGCAGTAGAAAATATGCGTGATGTCGGTCAGACCAGCGAGCTTGCTCTGCGCGTCGGCCTTGTCGAGAAGATCGACGCCGACCCAGCGCACATTCGGTGCCGATTCGGCAGGCGGGCGGCGGCAGAGGCCGGTAACCTTCCAGTCTGGCCGCGCGGCAAGGTTACGCAGGATATAGCCGCCGGTAATGCCCGTCGCCCCAATGATCATGGCGTGATTCATGTTCATTCTCCACTTTGACCCCGCCGTGCGGCGCCGCAGCCCTTGTATCTGGGACCATGTCCGGGCATTTCTCTCGGATGAGGTGGCCGCCCGCGCATTTCACGCAAGCGCAATCAGCTACGAGAGCCGCATGAAAGCCCGTATCCGCATCACGCTCAAGAACGGTGTCCTCGACCCCCAGGGCAAGGCCATCCAGAACGCGCTCTCCGGGCTCGGCTTCAAGGGAGTCGAGGAAGTGCGACAGGGCAAGTACATCGAGGTGGACCTGGCTGCCACGGACGAGGCGGCGGCCCGGGCCGAGGTCGAGAAGATGTGCCAGGAGCTGCTCGCCAATACTGTCATCGAGGATTACGCCTTCGAGCTAAGTGCGCGCTGAGAGGAAGATCGGCGGATGAAAAGCTCTGTGATCGTCTTTCCCGGTACGAACCGCGAGCGCGACGTCGCGGATGTGCTTGCCGCTGTTACCGGCACCGCGCCGCGGATTGTATGGCATGGCGACAGCGAGGTGCCTCAGTCCGACCTGATCGTGCTCCCCGGCGGCTTCTCGTTCGGCGACTATCTGCGCTGCGGCGCGATGGCCGCCCATTCTCCGATCATGCGGGACGTGGTCGCCAAGGCCAAGGCAGGCGTACCTGTGCTCGGTATTTGCAACGGCTTCCAGATCCTCTGCGAGACCGGCCTTCTGCCGGGCGTGCTCCAACGCAATGCCTCGCTCAAGTTCATCTGCAAGGACGTGTGGCTCAAGGTGGAAAGCACGCGGACACGCTTCACCGGCTGCTACAACCAGGGTGAGGTCGCACAGATGATCTGCGCCCATGGCGACGGCAACTATTTTGCCGACAGCGCGACCCTCGACCGGCTGGAGGGCGAGGGACGCGTGGTGTTCCGCTACTGCGATCCGACGGGCAACGTGACGCCCGAGGCCAATGCCAACGGCGCCCAGCGCAATATCGCCGGCATCGCGGACGCGACAGGGCGCATTCTCGGCATGATGCCGCATCCCGAGAATGCTGCCGAGGCCATGCTCGGCTCGGTCGATGGCCGCAAGCTGTTCGAGAGCCTGCTTGCGGCTTGATCCCGGATCGCAGCTCCGCTGCGAACAGGGCTACCGGCCTGTAACCCGTCCGGGGGGACACCCCCGGGACTCCCGTCTTTTATGAGTTGGGAGCAAGCCGCTTGCGCTACATGTCCCTTCTCCCCGTCCTTTACGGGGAGAAGGTTAGGATGAGGGGCAGCGGCATACACCGACGTTGCGCAAGTTCCTGCCCCTCACCCTAACCCTCTCCCCGCAGGAGCGGGGAGAGGGGATATTGCTACTTCACACTTGAGAAGGCCGTCGGCTGGAGGAACTGGTTCACCACCTTCGCGACGATGGCGCCGTCCTTCTCGGTCTCGGCCCGCTTGGCGAGCCACTCAGGATCGGACGCGAAGGCATTCCACTTCTTCTCGCGGTCGGCGAGGCTGTCCCAGGCGAGCAGGTAGTAGAGGGCCTGATTGGATTCACCGACCAGCACCGTCCAGAATCCCGCCTGCTTGATGCCGTGCTTCTCCCAGAGCTTCAGGGTAATGGTCTCGAAACGGTTGAGCAGGTTGGGCAGGCGGCCTGGCACGCAGTAATAGACCCTGAGCTCGTAGATCATGGCGGCATTTCCTCTGGCTGAGTGATGGTTCGGCCCCTTGCGGACGTTAATCAGCCGGCGCGCACGCGTAGTCGCAGCGCCCCGACACCCCGTCCGGCTGGTGAAGCCGATGTTGACGTATTCCGGGCGGAATGGCCACTCTCGCGAGATGCCCGCCCGATATATCGGCTTGAGAATTTACTTAAGCTCATGAAAAACCATAATAAGGGCCACGGACCTGCACTGAGCCCCGAGGCTTGCGCCTGCTATCCATGCAATTTTGCAGTGCGCCGCACAAAAAATGCCCTTGTAAATGGTGCGCCGCACATCTAATTGTATCCATGCGAGAGCGATCTCGCAGCCCTCCTTTGGGCGTTTCCTCCCTAGACTTGGGCCGTTCGGGAACCGGACGGCCCCTTTTTTTGCCTTTCGCGCTTCCGCGGCGCTGTCCCGCGCTCTGACGGGGTGACGGATAGGCCCTCGCGGGCTATAGACCCGCGCGCAGCCAAAAATCCTATCCCGAAGGCCTCGTCCGACATGTCCGACACGATTGCCGTGAACGCCGCTCTGCTTGAACGCCTCGTCGCCGCCCTGGAGCGCATGGCGCCCCCGGCCACACCCCCTGTTGATTTCGAGGCCGCCGAGGCGTTCGTCTGGCAGGCGAGCCCACCGGCCTTCCTGCCCGTGCCGCGCGTGAACCGCCAGCCGCTCGCCCTCCTCAAGGGCATCGAGATGGCCTCGGACCAGCTTCTCGAAAATACACGGCGGTTCGCCAAGGGGCTGCCGGCAAACAATGCCCTCCTGTGGGGCGCCCGCGGCATGGGCAAGTCCTCGCTCGTCAAGGCCGCGCACGCCGAGGTATCCCGGGAGATGGCGAAGGCGAACGCCAAGGGGGGCCTGAAGCTCGTCGAGATCCACCGCGAAGAGATCGATTCTCTGCCCGCCTGCCTCGGTTTCATGCGCGGGAGCGACCATCGCTTCATCGTCTTCTGCGACGATCTTTCCTTCGACCACGACGATACGAGCTACAAGTCGCTGAAGGCCGTGCTCGAAGGCGGCATTGAAGGACGGCCGCAGAACGTGCTCTTCTATGCAACGTCGAACCGTCGTCACCTCATGCCGCGCGATATGATGGAGAACGAGCGCTCGACGGCGATCAATCCGTCCGAGGCGGTGGAGGAGAAGGTCTCGCTCTCCGACCGCTTCGGGCTGTGGCTCGGCTTCCACAATGGCAGCCAGGATCAGTACTTCGACATGGTACGCAGCTATGCGGCGTACCACGGCCTCAAGATCAGCGACGCGGAGCTGATCGCCGAGGCGCGCGAATGGGCAATGACGCGCGGTGGCCGCTCGGGCCGCGTCGCGTGGCAGTTCATCCAGGATCTGGCGGGGCGCCTCGGCGCCAAGCTGGCGACGGAATAGAGCGGCGTCGGTGCGTCTCGTGCCACGCCCGCCATGACTTGGGAGTGGACCGATGACGAAGACGACGGTGGCCATCATTGCCCAGGGCGCCATGGGCGCAGGCACGGCCGCACGGCTGACCTCGAACGGGGTCGACGTGGTGACCTGGCTTGAAGGGCGCAGCAGCGCGAGCCGCGCACGCGCCGAGAAGGCGGGAATGCGCGGCGTCGACCTCGCCGGCATCGCTGCCGCCGATATCATCCTCTCGATCGTGCCGCCGAGCGACGCGCTCGCCCTCGCGGAGCAACTTGCGCCGACGCTGAAGGCGTCCAAGACCAAGCCACTCTATGCCGACATGAATGCGGTGAGTTCCGGCAAGGTTGAGGAAGTCGCCGCCGTAATTGCGCCGACCGGCTGCGCGTTCTCCGATGGTGGGATCATCGGGCCGCCACCGCGCCCGGACACGCGCAATACCGTCTACTTTTTCTCCGCCATTCCGGCCGAGCGTGTCGCGCCGCTCGCCAAGGGCGGGCTCGAAGTGAAGATGGTCAATGGTCCGATCGGTGCCGCCTCGGCGCTCAAGATGTCCTATGCGGCCATCGGCAAGGGCCTCACCGCGCTCGCCTCGGCCTCCATCCTGATGGCGGACCGCTATGGTGCCAAGGAAGCGCTGCTGGAGGAGCTGCAGCGCAGCCAGCCGAACATCCTGAAAGGGATAAGCTGGTCGGTGCCGGACATGTTCGTGAAGGCCTATCGCTTCGTCGGCGAGATGGAGGAGATTGCCGAGCAGAGCGGGCGCAAGTCTTCGGCCGCGATCTACAACGGCATTGCCGACCTCTATCGGGAAATTGCGGCCGACCAGGAAGGTCCGAAGCGCGACGTCACGGTCCTGGATCAGTTCTTCAAGAAGTAAATGCCGAACGAGCCGGCCGTCAGAGCCGGCAAGGCCATCGGAGGAAAGCATGATCGAAAAGCGCACGCTCGGCCGCACTGGCGAAGCGGTATCGGTGCTCACCTTCGGCTGTGGTGCCGTCGGCGGGCTCATGGTGAAAGCGGATGCAGCGGAGCAGGAGCGTGCAGCGGCGCTCGCACTCGAGCATGGCGTCAACTTTTTCGATACGGCCCCGGGCTACGGCGACGGTGCCTCCGAGGTCAATCTCGGCAAGCTCCTCAAGAAGCTCAAGCCCAAGGCGCTGATCGGTACCAAGGTGCGCGTTCCGAGCGCGGATCGCAGCCGCATTGCCGCGCGGATCAATGCCTCGCTCGAGGAGAGCCTCACGCGGATGGATCGCGACCACGTCGATCTCTTCCAGCTTCACAACGTCCTGGCATCCGACGGGAGCGGGGAGAGCCTGACCGCCGCGCAGGTGCTCGGCGAGGTCGTGCCGGCCTTCGAGAAGCTGCGCGATGCAGGTAAGATCCGCTATCTCGGCTTCACCGCGCTCGGTGACATCGGCGAGATCGATAAGGTCGTCGCGGCAGCCGTCATGGATACGGCGCAGATCTGCATGAACGCGCTGAACCCCTCCGCGGTGCTTCCGATGGCCGCCGGCTATCCAGCGCAGGACTACAAGCTTCTCATGGCGCGGGCGCGTGATGCCGGTATCGGCACGATCTGCATTCGCGTCCTTGCCGGAGGCGCGCTCAGCGGCGAGATGGAGCGTCACCCGCGCGGGTGGGCGGTCGTGCCGCCGATCGGCTCGGGCGCCGACTATGCCCGCGACGTCGAGCGGGCGCGTCGCTTCAGGCCACTTGTCGAAGAAGGCCATGCCGGGAGCCTCGCGGAGCTCGCTATCCGCTACGCGCTGGCGCAGCCCTCGCTCTCGACCACGCAGGTCGGCGTGGCAACCTTCGAGCAGGTCGCGGGCGCCTTCGCCGCGATCGAGAAGGGACCGCTCTCGGCTGCCGCGGTCGCTCGCGTGCGCGATATCCAGCAGACGTTCGTCGGCGAACCGCGCTAAATGTTTTCCCTCTCCCCATTCTTATGGAGAGAGGGTTAGGGTGAGGGGGCGACCGCAGACTCTGCAGTATGCCGCCGCCCCTCATCCCGACCTTCTCCCGTAAGGACGGGAGGAGGAAAACGACGCCAAGGAGCCGCACTCATGCCCATGGATGCCAGCGAGATCGAGAAACTCATCAGGGAGCGCTTTCCCGGCGCCGAGGTGACGATCAAGGACCTCGCGGGGGACGGCGATCACTACGCCGCGCACGTCGTGGCGCCGCAGTTCAAGGGCAAGACGCGCGTGCAGCAGCACAAGATGGTCTATGACGCGCTCGAGGGGCGCATGGGGGGCGTGCTCCATGCGCTTGCGCTGACGACGGCGCCACCGAAGGACTGAGCCTGCCGGCAGGCCAAAAAAGACGTACAATCAGAAAAACAAGCAGGATCCATGAGCAATCTCATTCTCAATGCGCAGACCCTTGCGCCGGCCGTCTCCTTCGAGGCCCGCGTGAAGGCAGCGAGCAGCGCCGGCTATCGCGGTATCAGCATTCGCCCGTCGGAATACAATGGCGCACGCGCGCAGGGGCTCGACGACGAGGCCATCCTCAAGCTGCTGGCCGATGCCCATGTCGAGGTCACCGAAATCGGCCTCGCGACGACGTGGCTTCCCGGCGCCGGCGGGCAAGCCGGCGTGGATGGCGACGAAGCCGTGCTCTGGCACATGGCCGACATCTTCAAGCCGCGCCAGCTCAACTGCGCCATGTGGGAGAAGCAGACGCTTCCCGACATGATCCGCGGCTTCGGCGTGCTGTGCGACCGGGCTGCTGCAAAGGGCCTACTCGTCGCGCTCGAGTTCATTCCGCACAGCGGCGTTCGCGACATGCTCGCCGGTTGGCAGATCGTGAACGGGGCTGCGCGCCCGAACGGCGGTCTTATCTTCGATACGTGGCACTTCCAGCGCGGCGGCACGGCTCACGAAGCCATCACGACCGTGCCGGCGGACAAATGGTACACGCTGCAACTCTCGGATGCGCGGGACGTGCCGTGGCCCGAGGTGCGCGAGGAATCGCGCCATGGTCGCCTGCTTCCGGGCGAGGGCGTCATCGACTTCGACGACATCATCGGACGCCTGCACACCTATGGCGCCAACCCGACGATCAGCGTCGAGGTGATCAGCGACACACTGCACCGCCTCGCGCCCGAGGTTGCAGCGCGCACGGCCATCGAGCTGTGCATCGCGCTGCTCGAGCGACTTGGCATCAAGCCGCCGTGGTGGAAGTAATCCACGGCGGCTCGACTGCCGAGGTCCTGAAACGGACCTCGGCTTTTTTGTCAGCGGTACAGGTACTGCGGCACGACCAGCGTCAGTGACGGGAAGATCGTGATCAGGACCAGCACCGCCAGCAGCGGAATGAGGAATGGCATCACGGCGCGAACGGTCCGATCGAAGGAGATGTGGGCCACGCGCGCCAGTATGAACAGCACCATGCCGACCGGCGGCGTGAGGAGGCCGATCATCAGGTTCAGCACCATGATGACGCCGAACTGAACGGGATCGATGCCGGCCGCCGTAACCGCCGGCATGAGAACGGGAACGAGGATCGAGATCGCCGCGATCGTCTCCATGAAGCAGCCGACGATCAGCAGCAGCACGTTGATGATCAGCAGCAGCACCAGCGGATCGCGCGAGATGCCGAGCAGCACCTCCGTGATGGCTTCCGTGACGCGTGCTGTTGTCAGCACCCAGCCGAAGAGCGATGCAGCGCCCACGATGATAAGCACGGCCGCCGTGGTCTCGATCGTGTCCATCGAAAC
>CAUJKI010000008.1 GCA_963205015.1 Pseudomonadota bacterium | reverse complement strand
AGCTCGCCGCCGCTACGACGCCGCGCTTGGCGACGGAGCCGACCGCCACCGGCTCTCCCCGCAGCTCGGGGTTGTCCCGCTGCTCGATGGACGCATAGAAGGCGTCCATGTCGATGTGGATGATCTTGCGGACGGGCTGTTCGCTCATGGCGCCGATACATCTAGCATGGCGGGAACGGACGGTGAACTATCGTGCATGGATGTCCACCGTTTGCTGTCGCGCGTACTCGAAGTGCGCGGCAATGAGGCGCTGATGGGCAAGCGAATGGCGCGGTATCATCCGCAGCTCATGCGAGGGAGGGCGCCTTGAGCATTCTGATCGTTGGTGGAGGCCATGCGGGCGGTGCCGTTGCGGCGAACTTGCGGCAACTCGGCGCGGATGTGCCGATCACCGTCGTCGGCGACGAACCCCATCTGCCTTACCAGCGCCCGCCGCTCTCGAAGGCCTGGCTGAAAGGGGATGCCCCGTTCTCAGCGGTCGGCCTGCGCCCGCAGAGTTACTACGAGCAGCGCGGAATCAGTCTGCGACTCGACGCGCGTGTCGCCTCCATCGACCGTGGCGCGCGCACGATCAGCCTCGCGGGCGGCGAGACATTGCCCTACGGCACACTCATCCTCGCAACCGGCGCACAGGCCCGGCGTCTCGGCCTTGCCGGCGAGGACCTGCCGAACGTCCACGTGCTGCGCACGATCGCCGATGCCGATCGCGTCAAGGCGGGCCTCGTCGCTGGCCGGCGTCTCGTTGTGATCGGCGGCGGTTATGTGGGTCTCGAGGCGGCGGCTTCGGCGCGTCTCAAGGGCATGGACGTGCTCGTCGTCGAGCGGGAGGCGCGCATTCTGGCGCGCGTTGCTTCTCCGCCGATCTCGAGCTTCATGCAGAGCTATCACGAGCGCCAGGGCGTCAGCTTCCGGCTCGCGACGGGCGTTGCCGGTTTGGAGGTTCGCGAAGGCCGCGTCACGGGCGTGCGGCTCAGCGATGGCGGGACGGCCGCCGCAGACATGGTGCTCGTCGGTGTCGGGGCCGTTCCCAACACGGAGCTCGCCGAGGCCGCCGGCCTCGTCTGCAGCAATGGCATTGCCGTCGATCTGGAAGCGCGAACCAGCGATCCGGATATTTTCGCTATCGGCGATTGCACGGAGCGGCCGCTGTCGCACTACGGCTGTCGCGCGCGGCTCGAAAGCGTTGCAAGCGCGCTTGAGCAAGCGCGTCAGGCCGCAGCCGCGATCGGCGGTGGCAAGGCGCCCGCGCCCGAAGTGCCGTGGTTCTGGTCCGATCAGTACGACCTCAAACTCCAGATCGCCGGCCTGCCGATCGGTGCAACGCGCATTGAGGTACGCGGTGATGCGGCGCAGAGCAAGTTCGCCGTCGCGCATCTCGACGACGACGGCCGGCTTTGTGCTGTTGAGGCGGTGAATGTGCCTGCCGAGTACATGGCAGGTCGCGCGACCATTGCGAAGCAGCGCGCCGGCTGAGCGCTGTCGCTCGCGCATTCAAAGAAACGATGCAGGTTTCGTCTTGGCGCGGGTGCGCGCGAGCGACCAGAGCTTTTCGCCGTCGAGCGGCATGGGCCGGCGGAATTCCGCTTCGGCCGTTGCTACGTCGGGGAGACTGCGCGCGATGATGTCGTCCAGGCGGTCGGTCATCAGATCGTTGTGGAGCGCGCGCCAGAAGGCCACGCTTTCATCGCGGTAGGCGCGCACGAGCCGCTCGATCGCCCGGCGATCCTCGAAGGAGCGCGGATTGAAGAGCTGGAAAGCGATGACCAGCTTGTCGTCGAGCGTCGGGCGATGCGTGTGCCACGTCGCGCGGCCATCGCGGAAGAGCGAGGTGCGCATGGTCGTGAAGTTGTTGCCGGTGAAGATCAGAGGCATTCCGCTATCGTCGAAGTTGCGCGGCTCCTGCGTATCTGCGAGCTGCTGAAGCTGATGCGTGATGAGGAGGCTGTTGATCGTCTTGCCGGTCTGGTTGTCGGCGGCGGAGATCGAGAGATCGAAGTCATCGGCGACGATTGCGATGCGAACTTTGCGCGTGCGGGATGTCTCGGCGGCGAAGGCCATGAAGTCGTTGAGGACGGCTGAGGCGCCGCCCTCGTGCTCGCTCGCGAGCATCGAGGCCGGCAGCAGGGCCACCGCGAAGCCATAGCGCAGCGAGGCGTCCGTCGCCGATACGGTCTTGCCGGTGCCGCGGGCGCCCTGGATGATCAGATAGCGCTCGGCCCGCGTCTTGAGCGAAGGGAGCACCTGTTTGAAGAGGTGCCGGCGGATGGCGCGCTCCAGCTCGTCGAAAACGATGCCGTCCGGGCAGAGGTATTGCCCGGGCATGCGGATCATGCCGGCAAAGGGCGAAGGCGGTGCCGGCGGGATGCTGGGCGCCAGGTTCGTGATCCGGGACATGCGTCGATCCTCCAGGGCGTCCGCGACGGGACGCAGGGCAAGCGCGGATCACGGCGCCAGATTCGACGTCCAGCGACAAGATTCAACCTAGAGTTGATCCACAGGCCGCTGCTATAAAATGCGGTGTTGGGCTGCGCTCCAGGTGGCCAGCTGATTGCTCGAAGCTGAAAGAGGAGAGAATTCGATGGATGACGCGGAGCCAAGGAGGAAATGTCGGCGAAGGAAATGCATTTTATAACAATAAATTATAGCGGAAAATCCAGTGAACTTGGTATGCCGCTAAGGGGCGACTGTGGCAGAAATTCCTCATTAATGCTCACAATGTTTCTGCACGTAGACCGCGAAATGGCGAATCATGTACCACTACTAAAAGTTGTGTAGCCTGAGGGTGGCGAGGCCCCTTTTACTTTATCGATGAGAGCGCACATGAGAAAGTTGCTACTGGTGATTGCTGCCTGCGCGGTTGCGACTCCGGCCCTCGCTCAAAGCGTATCGAGGGGCAGCATCGCGAACTCCGCACGTGTCGAGCAGGCAGCTGGCGCAATGGCCTTCAGCCAGATCGGGCAGGGCGATCGGGTGACACTCGAGACGCCGCGCAACGAGCCGCTCATCAGGGTCGACGGCGGCGCATTCGTGATGCCGTATTTCAACGACTCCTTCAACGCGTCGCGCGGCGGCGAACTCCGCATCACCGACCCGGTCGGCTCTTTCGTCGACGAGTCCCGTACGCGTGTGAACGTCGACATCGACATGGGCCTCATAAACTGACGCGGCAGCCCCGCGGGGTGGGCGGCATTCCTCTTTCCTCGCTCTTCCGTCCTCCACATTCCCGCTGATCGCCGGATCTTCGGAAACTGAATGCGGCTGTGCGCAGTCCGCGAACGGCGAACTGCGGCCTCTTCGTAAGCGTGCGTGCCCTGGGGCGGGCTGTAGCCCTGTACCTCCATCAGATGAGAGAGCACATGAAGAAGTTGCTATTGGTGGTCGCCGCTTGCGCCCTCGCTACGCCGGCCTTCGCGCAGAGCGCGTCGAGGGGCAGCATCGCGAACTCCGCACGCGTCGAGCAGGCGGCCGGTGCGATGGCCTTCAGCCAGATCGGGCAGGGCGATCGAGTGACGCTCGAGTCTCCGCGCAACGAGCCGCTCATCAAGGTCGACGGCGGCGCGTTCGTGATGCCGTACTTCAACGACTCGTTCAACGCGTCGCGCGGCGGTGAACTCCGCATCACCGACCCGGTCGGCTCGTTCATCGACGATTCCCGCACGCGCGTAACCGTCGACATCGATACGGGCATCATCCCCTGAGCGCTCGCCAGGCGTGCGATGGAACCCCGTGGAACCGTCGCACGCCAGGTCGCCAGGCGAGATCCTCAAGGCAATCGCATCAAAGGCCGGCAAATCGCGTGCCGAGCCCTTTCAAGCGTTCCGCAGGATCGCGGCGGCCCGATGCCCGTGAACAACCGCTCGTGACGTAGCCATAAGAGGATTTCGATGCGACATGCAGCAGCCGGCGCCGTCCTTCTGACCCTCCTCTCGGCGAGCGTCCATGCCGAGACAGTCACGATCGATCAGAGCGCCTGGCTCAACTACGCAATCGTCGTGACTACGATGAAAAAGGAATCCGATCTCCGCATCGAGCAGCGCGGCACGGTCAATGGCATTTCCTCGGTCCAGATGTCGGGAGAGAGCAATGCCGAGATACAGACGCGCCAGCGCGGACGGCGGAATGCGGCAGTGGTTCACCAGTCGGGATGGATCACCGCGTCGCGCATCGTCCAGGAAGGGCCCGGTCGCTTCAGCGGAAGCACGGACCTGCCGATGCAATACAGCCGGCAATACACGGATGACGGCTATCTGACCTACTTCACGACGGGCGGCTTCAACCTCATCACCCTCACGGACAGCAATCACACTTGGATCAGCCGCTTCGGACGAGCGCGCTGAAAGGCGGTGGCGCGTGCGAGGCGCGACACTCACAGACCTCAGCTCCGCTGCTGCCGCGATGGGCCGAGAGATCGCGGGCCGGAACTGGACTGAAGCAAGCCGGGGGGACCGAATTCCATGATGCGACCCAATTCGAGGAGGCCCCGTGCTGCCGGTGTGTGCGGCGCGCTCATTGTAAGTGTGATGATGCTCGGAGGCATGAGGGATGAAGTCCGTGCCGAGGACGGTAAGGACGCCCCGCCGCCGGCCGCGGCGTCTCTCAAGGACGGCGCCGACAACGTCTGCAGGGCTTTCGGGCCTGACTACACCGCTGTCGGCGACAGCGGGCTCTGCGCCAGGATGGGCGGCGGCATTCTCGTCTACTCCGGCAAGGAATTTACGGACCATGACATCGTGATGCTCGGCCAGCGCATCCCGACCATGTTCAACAACGGTGCGGGGGCGCCGATCGTCTACTATCACAAGGACGACGTGAGCAAGCAGACCAAGAATCCCTCGGCTGGTCTCTTCGCCTTTGCGCAACTGATGCTGCAGGCTCAGAAAGAGGACGTGGGTCTGCTGCGCGGCTTTATCCGCATCGCGGCGGATGCCCGCACGCACTACGCTCATGACGGCGAGATGGTCTTCGATCTGAGAAAGATCGAAAACTCCTACTACTACGGCGCGCTCGACGAGGCTTGGGTGCAGTGGAACGGCCTCAAGCTCGGCATCCAACCATCGATGTTCGGCTTCAACCGCCTGCCGAGCGTGGTGACGCCCGGCTATACCTCGATCGTGACGACGCTCGCGGCGTCCTACACCATTGGCATTTCGCGCAACGCGTCACTGAGCCTCGCCCTCGAGGATCCCACGCGCCGGGCGATGGGAGATGGCATTCTCGCGCGCCCCGGCAGAGGGGGCGTCCCGGACATTGTCGCCATGGCGCGCATCGCGACCCCCTCGACGCTGTTCCATATCTCCGGCGCCATTCGCCACGTCGACGATCACGTGATGAAGGACTTCGTCGGCGGCGATGAGAAAAGCGTATGGGGCTGGGCGTGGTCGGCCGGCGTGCAATCGCGCGTGAAGTGGGAGGACATCATCGGGGCCGGTGCCAAGGGCGTGTACGGTCGCCTCGGGTTGACGGTGGCGCAAGCCTCGGGGGCGCCGGCTTATCTCGGTATTCCGTTCTTCGCGCCGGACTACATCGCCGGTGGTGACGGACGGATCTACAATTCGACCGGATGGTCGGCACTCGCCTCTTACGAGCACATGCTGGCGCCGCGCGTGAAGCTGAATCTCACGGCTTCCTATTTCAGCATCTCGATGCATTCCGACGGCGAGCCTGTGATCCCGGCGCTCGATCCGAACGTTGCACCGCTGCCAGATCTCGACTTCGAGGTGGATGTGCGCGGGACAGTGCTTCAGGCGGGGCTGGAGTTCATGCCGATGCCGGGCATGGTGCTCGGAATCGAGGGCGGCTACACGACCACGGCCGCGAAGGGCCGATACGTCGGCTTTGCTGGCGAGAAGGCAAGCGTGGGCTTCCCGCATGTCGGCCTCTATCTGCGCAAATCATTCTAGAGGCTCCTTCGCGCACGAAATTGCACGCTGGGCGTGCTTCATGCCGTCCATGACTACTAAGTGTTGCATTTCTATCATTTCTCCCTGGTTTCCGCCGTTTCGAGCAGTTGCGGGGTGAATTTATCTACAATCTATAATTGTGTTATGCCATCTATTGCTCTCAGAGATTGTTTTCAGAGGGTGCGCCCGCGAGGCGCTCTGCAGCAACCGCAGCGCCTGGCTGCGGCGTGAATGCGTGTGATCGGTCGGTCAGTTGTGTCGCGTCAGGGGAAGCTCTTCAGGGACTCTGAGGGAGATACAAATGCGAAGGGATAAACGGGCGAGCCGTTGCCTGGTCGCGCTGACAGCAGTTGCGACAGTCTGCTTAAGTGCGAGCGTCGTGTACGCCCAGGTTCAGGTCGGGAGCGGCGCGACCGCGACCGGCCTTCGTGGAGTGGCCGTTGGCGATAACTCCAGTGCGGGCGCCTTCACGCATGCCACCGCGGTCGGCGCATACACGGAGGCGGGCGCCGATTACGCCACCGCCGTCGGGCAGGCCAGCAAAGCTACAGGTATAGGTAGTGCCGCAGTGGGGTCGGGGGCGCAAGGAAGCGGGGCAAATTCGTCGGCCTTCGGTGGGGGCGCGCAGGCGTCCGGATCGGCATCGACCGCACTTGGCCATTACGCCGGTGCCGCTGGAGAGGCTGCGGTCGCTGTCGGCTACGATGCTAAAGCCAATGCTGACAGCAGCACCGCGATAGGCCGCTCCGCTGTAGCGAACGGCACGGGCGCAACCGCGCTCGGTCAGTCGTCCAATGCTGGTGGGGCGAACGCGACGGCTCTTGGCCGCTCAGCCAATGCTGCCGGTGAGAATGCTACGGCACTCGGCCGCTCGGCGAACGCTGCCGGCGCGAACAGCGCCGCATTGGGCCGAAGTGCTTCCGCCGGTGGTGCTGGCAGCGTGGCAATCGGCTGGGGTAGCTCGGCTCCCGTCGACAACAGCGTCGCGCTCGGCGCCAGCTCGGCAGCGACACGCGGTGCTCAGGCTGACTATACGGCAGCCTACCTGACCGCTCCGCAGAACTCTGTCGGCGAAGTATCGGTCGGGAGCGATGGCGGACAGCGCCAGATCACGAATGTGGCAGCCGGTTCTGCCCCGACCGATGCGGTCAACGTCGCGCAGCTCCAGGGCGCTGTGGAGCCCCTGCGCGCCGATCTCGCTCTGCTTGCGGGACGCGTTGGGGCTCTCGACAAGCGC
>CAUJKI010000007.1 GCA_963205015.1 Pseudomonadota bacterium | reverse complement strand
CGAAGGATCGCCACGCAGGTTCGTGAGGCGCGGGATCCATCGCTCGCGCAATCGCAGAAGGGTCTCGCGCGGCGTCTTTGCGCCGCTACGGACGATGCAATCCGCGGCGACCTCCGGGTTTGCGTCCATGAGCCATTCGATTACCGGCGTGCAGTCGTCGGCAAACAGTCCAGCGAATAGCACGGCCGACTCTTCCCAGTTCGTGCGCTCCCACCACCGGTCCGGTTTCCAGATGCTGCTCGCCTTCAGCCCGAGATCATCCTTCGCGAGATACGTCGTCTCCGATCCATACTGCTCGAACACGCGGCCGCGCAGCGCGACCGCCGCGAAGTACTCCTGCAGCAGTTGATGGGTGTAGCGCACCGACTCTCCAACCGAGAGCAGGCTCGCGCTATTGGCGAGGTAGAGCTGGCGCTGACTGAGAAATCGCTCCGCGTCATAGAAGGAAAATACGGTCAGGGCATCACCTTCGCCGTCGCGGATTTCAGACCGTCTGAGCTGCATCTCGAACGCAAGATCAGACAAACTGTGCAGCAAGTCGACCGCCTCATCGGCCCAGTTTTCGCGTTTTGTCACCTTGTCGACACGGATGATCTGCTCGCGGGCAAACAACGTGCTGACGAATCGCTCGAAAAGCTTGCCGCGGTTCTGAGGCAGCTCGCCGGTGTTCTCATAGACCTGCGCCAACATGCTCAGCATGTACGGATTGCGCGCCAGCATGAGCAGGCTGGATGGATTGTCACGATCACGGATCCATTGCGTCCAGAACCAGTTCCTGCCCCCCAATAGTCCCCATTTGAGACCATCTGGCAGCGCCCGCTCGATCCAGAACACCTGCAGTGGATCCCTTTCCGTGATCTTGTCCGCTGCCCAGTCAAGGAATCGGCCCTCAGTCTCGATCGCGTCAGATCCAACGAGCCTCTCGAACAGCGTCTCGCCGTAGTTTGAACCGAGATATCGTGTTAGGAACTCGCGGATGCGGATCGGATCGAGCGGCTGGATCTCGATGCGGTCAAAGCCGAGGTCGGTGTTGTAGTCCTGCGCCCGGCAGCTCACAACCGCAAGCAAATTGCGGTGCTCACGGATGAAGCGCTCGACCTGCCGGTCCTTGTTCGCACGGTCCCTCTTGCGCTGTGAGACCGGAATTTCGTTCAGACCATCGAACAGCAGCGCGGCGCGTCCGGAGCGCAACAGGTCGTTCAAGTGCGGGCCGAGGTTTCCCAATTCATGCGCCACGAATCGTTCGAACGTCTGGAATTCGTCGGTCCAGCGGCCGAGGCGGATCACCAGCGGAATCGGTGCATTCGAGTCGTCGATTGCCTTTTGCGCCAGGTCGCTGGCGAGCCGCCACAGCGTCGTGGTCTTGCCGGCGCCCGGTTCGCCGAGGACAATGGCGCGTCGCAGCGCGATGATTTCCTCGACAGCGTTCTCGAAGCGGCGGACTTCTTTCTGCTGGTCGCGATCGCCGCTCAACAGCGCGAACTCCGGACGCATGACGACCGCCGCGAGGCGCCCGGACCCGGTCTCACGCGTGATCTGCGACTGGCCGGCCAGCGCCGTGTACTTCTCGGTGTTGAGCAGGACTTCAAGGCGCAGACGATCGAGGTATTCGAGCTCCGATTCGCGCTGCGTACGTTCGCGCTTGCGCTTAGCCTCGCGCGGGTGGTCTTCCGGGACAAGCTGCGGCTCCTGTTCCGTAACCGGAATCGTCGGCGACGGCAAGGTGGAGAGAAGGCTCGACAGCGCGCCCTCGTATCCCCTATCGAAGCGGACACCCTGATACGGATTCAATACGAAGAATCCAACTGAATCGAGCGCTGCAGCGTCGAGAATCAGCGGGATAATCAACCGCTCGCGCTGCTTAGCCCATAGAATCTCGGTCTGTACCCACGTGCTGTCAAGCGCGTGAGGCGTGACGACGACGACAAAGGCATACGAATTGATGATGCCTTCGGAGATTGCCCGCACCCACTCGTCACCACCCTTGAGCTTGGTCACGTCGATCCACACGGCGTGGCCGGCCTTCTGCAGATCTGCGATCAGGCGCGCTGCGAACACTTCATCCCGGTGTGAGTAGCTGACAAACACGGTCGGCGTGCGGTGGTCTGGCGGCGTCTTTTCGGTCTGCAGCGGTTCTTCCGGTGGAGGGGCGGGTGATGCCGGCCTGGTCGGGTTCGGCTCGCTGTCTGCAAGAGCTTCCGGACAACGGGGGTCAAGCATCCCAACGATGTCATCAATTCGATCCTGATCGGATTTCCCAACCTGATCACGTACTACTTGCAGCAAACGCGAAACCGAATGCTCGTTGCTGCCCTGAAGGCACCGTACATTCACGAGCAAATGGTTCGTACAGGTCCGCGAGAATTCGATTGCGGACCTTCCGTATTCAAGTGAAGGCCCAATCCGTGGATCGACGATGTAGAAGGCTTCGGTGATTAGGGCTTTCTGCTCGCTTGCGGTAGAAACGTGCGGCTCCAGAAGCCGCCGTATTCTCGTGGCTAGATCACTTGGCAACCCCGCATAAAGGCTCATAAGCTAATTGAGTAGGTGTCTCCGATCTCACCCGGAGTATAACCGGCGTCGGCGCGGGCTCAAACACGTGTTAGCAGAATGCTTTCCGCCGTGACTATAATCAGCGGCAGCACGGAGGAATAGATGCCCCTCAACGCAGACGATTTCAAACGCCTCGTCGAAATCCTCGCAGGCTGGCCGGGCTGGAGACTCGAGCGCGACCGGCTCGACTTTATGGAAGAGGCGCTGCGCCCATCGCCTCGCGCGCACAACCTTCTCGGGCAGTTCATTCCGGGCGGGAACTCCCACAATACCGCCGTCCGTGCGGTAAGCTGGCTCGATCAGTTCCAGGAAGACATCCCCGACCGCGAAGTGACGTGCCTGCTGATCGCCGCGCTGAGGTCCAAGGTTGGTCGGCGTGAACAAGCCGATCTCGACGCCATCGCAGGGCGACTGAATTGCCCAGTTCCGATTAGTGGGTCGTCACTTGAACAAGAAAACAACGAAGAGCCGAAGGCCGGCGGTACTACCCCACCGGACATCGAACACATGCCGCCAGATCCAGAGCCGGACAAACCAGACTCGGAGAATCAGCAGAATTCTGGCCGCCAGCAAAAACCCAGAAACTGGACAATACCTGTTGTCCTGGGCCTCTTGATTGGGTCTGTAAGCTGTGCGGCTACCGTTCTTGCGCTTGTGCCTGAAGCTCAACGGGGCGATTTATTCAAGACTTTGTTCCCAATCGCAGCATCCTCAACGGCGACAGCCACGATCGCGACCCCTGATGGAGTCCCAACCATCGCGCTCACTGCAAGCCCGCTTCCACCCTGTCCGGAAGGGACGGGGCCGAACGGCATCAAAGCCGGCAACTATAATCCGTATCGTCTTACGGATGACGAGCGCCAGTGGATGTGGCAGGCGTGGGGCTTTGAAGGTGAACCCAATGAGACATGGGGCGGGATGCCTTGCGGCACGGACTATGGCTCGCCTGACCTGAACTTCTTCGCGATGGTGTGCGAACGTGGAAATGTCGGCCCGGAGGGCTATGTTCCCGGCGGCTACGATCCACAGTCCCTGTCACAGTCGGTACGTCAATTCCTCTGGGATGAATTCCGTGAAGGCGGCGGTGAGGGCGGCGAGATCGCGGCCGTAGGGTATGGCGGGCAGCGGTGCCCTAGCAGCCCGTAGTCTATAGTCATCCATCCTTCAATTGGGGCTGGCGCTACGCGCCTGTCGCTGCCCAGCACCGCCCCCACAGTGATCAGAAACCCCTATCGAGAAGGGGGACGGCACACACGGAACCCGTAAATGTAGCTGCTGCGAGAGCTCGGGGCGTAGGCGACGCGATACGCGGCACGCGCGAGGTCAAGATTGCTGCTCCACGACCCGCCGCGCAACACCCGAGAATTCCCCGACGCGTCCACGGTCGAGATGTTCGGTTCTTGGTACTTGTTCAGACACCACTCCCAAAGATTTCCGCTCATGTCCAGCGCCCGGCACGCCGCTTCTCCGTGCGGAAACATACCAACAGCGGTGCTGCGCCCGATGCCGGAGCCTGCGGTGTTGCAGCGCCGGAAGTCCCACTCACCTAGCCACGGGTATTCGCGCCGCTCCATCCCGTTCTGCGCGACCCACTGCCACTCGTATTCGGTCGGCAATCGGACGGCCCACTGTTCGACCTTGTCGAGATCGAAGACGCCGCCAAGCCGCCACGACAGCCAACGACAGAAGGCGATAGCGTCGTACCAGTTCACAGTGTCACGCGGGTAATTCAACAGCGGTTGCCGTGCTTGATCGGGGTTGTCCTTCCGCCGGAGTCTGTGCCACCACTCGGGATTGCGAAAGCCGTCGTCCGCGTCCACAAACGCCTGGAACTGGATGTAGGTAATCGGGAACATGGCGATTTCGAAGGGTTTGATCTCGGATTTGCCATAGACCCTACCGTCCTCGTCATGGAACGGGACCTTTTTCCCGCGTAGGTCATCCGGCACGTCCACGTAACACCACGCGATGTCCGGCAGGCCGTCTGCTGTCAATCCTGCGCCCGGTAACTCGTAGTTCAGTTCATGCAGCGCCCTGCTGATCTCGTCGCGCCGAATGTGTGACGTGTTGATGTCGGCGATCTCGTCCAGCAGGTGTTCAGCTTCTGGCCGAGCGAAGGCGCGCTCGACGTCCGTCAAGTCCGGCTGCAGACGGGCGAGCATGTCCTGCGCGGCTTGCGCGCGTTCGCCCCGCCACACGTGATCGCGGTTGCGACCGCTGGCCTCCCAGCGCGCGGCGTCGCGCGTCAGTTCGTTCAGCAGCGCGATATCCTTGCGGGCGACGGCAATCCAGTCCACTAGTCGCTGCCAGTGCCGGAACAGCGCTTCGTGCGTGATCTCGACGACCGGGCTACCGTCGTCGCTGCCGGTCTGCAGCAGGCGGTTCTTCACCAGCGCTTCGACCAGCGTCGCGGCATCCGCGTCCTTCGTCACGTCGGCCAGACTCGCGCGCTTGCGCGTCGGCTCGCCAGTGTTCTCGTCGATGTGCACCAGCGGCAGAAAGACCCGCCCAAGCGCACTCTGTGCTGTTTCCAGAAGCGCGCTGAACACCGCCTCGCAGTGCGTGCCGATTGCACCTTCGACGCCGCCCATCCGCTCGTATGCCGCCAGTGTCAGCCGCCGGACCTCACGTTCTGCGAACAGCCGGTCGAGCGTGAACTCCAGCAGCGGCAAGGCGCCGGCCATCGCCGTCCCGCGCGACCGCAGCGCAAACACGATCTCGGCGGTCAGCCCCAGGTCGAAGGTCAGTCCGGCAGACGGCAGCAGCGCCGGCTTCTCGATCGCGTCGCGCAGTTCGGCGATCGTCATCGGCTGTACGAGCTCACTATAGGTGTTGAACAGGGTCCCCAGCTGCGGGAAACTCAGCACGCGGTCGAGGAAATCGGCGCGCATTGACAGCAGCACGATCAGCTTGCCGTCGGGGTCGGTCGCCGCGCCGGTGAGCAGGTCGATGATCTGCTGGCGCTCGCCGTCGTCCGCTGTCTGCGTGAACAGTTCTTCGAACTGATCGACGTACAGGACGGCGCGCTCACCGGGCAATTGACCCGCGAGCCGGCTGAGCATCCGCCCGCCTGGTGTGCTCAGGTCTTGCTGCACGGCGGTCAGCGCCCAGCTCAGCACCGGCGCCAGCGCGTCGGTCAGCGACTCGATCGGGTGCTTTCCCGGCGCGATCGACTTGAGGATCGTCCACCCGCGGCCGCCGGGGATGCGGTCCTTCTTCAATGCCGGGATCAGGCCAGCCATCACCACGCTGCTCTTACCGGCACCGGACGGTCCCATCACGGCCAGAAAACGTGGTTTGTCGCCGTCCAGCTGCGCCTTCAGCCGCGTGAGCAGCGTCTCGATCAACGCCTCACGCCCGAAGAAGCGATCGGCGTCCGCCTCGCGAAAGGCAAACAGGCCCTTGTACGGATTTTCAGGCTCGGCGCTCACCGGCACAGGGGCGGGCTCCGGCGTCACCGGCTTGAAGTCACCCGTCCCGCGCAGCGCCGCAATCAGTCGCGCCAAGCCAGCAGCATAGGAGTCACCGCGCATGTCGACGTGTTTGGCGTCGATATACTCTTCCCACACCACGTCGATCCACTGCTCACCTTCCATGAAGACTGGGAAGATCTTGCGTTCCAATAGCGCCGCAGTCGCGATCTCAGTCCGAGCCCGCTCTGAGTTCAGCGTGGAGGGTAGGACAACCCAAACAACGGCTTGCGATTTTCTGATCTCGTCGCCCACAGAGCGGAACCAATGTGGTGTCCCGGGCGCAAAACCATCCGGATCGATCGAGTGTGCGACCTCCAAACGTGTGAGATCGTCTATCAGGCGCCTGACGGGTCGACCTTGATTTTCCGGTGTCGAAACGAAAACAAATGCTGGCGTGCCTGCAGCGGCAGCGGATAACTCGTCAATGAGCGTTGTGATTGCAGTCTGGTGTGAATCGCCAACTGGCGATCGCACGTGTTGGAGGAGTGCGATCAAAGAGATCGTGTCGTCGTGGACCCCAAGCCTCGTTATGAGATTAGGCGTGAAAATGTCTGCCCCGCCTGACCACGTGACACTATCGAGTACCGGCGACGGATGAAGGGCAGCCCTGACAATACCCTGCCGGTCAGCTTCCGTCCCGCCGAAGTGAGGGGTGAGGATTTGGAGGGTCGTCTTGAACTGCTCGCGGGTCAGCGGCATGATGCGGTCCTATCAGCGAAGATCTTCGATCAACGTGTCGATTTCGCGCTGTTTGTTCGCGCCCACGTCGGCACGCAGGGTTTCAAGCAGCGTAATGATCGCGGCGTTCCCATCGAAATCGTACAGTGTCCGAACAACGTGGTTTGCGAATACGCCCGCGGCCTGACCGACCTGTATCTTGTTCACCACAGGAGAGCCGAAGAACGCGCGATTGACCAGCGCAGATTGATTGCCCTGACTGGAGACGTGGGGCGTAATCACCTGCACGACACGCTGGAACAATGCCGGCGCCATTGCGTTCTCTGGTTCTAACACCTGTGCGGCTGCTGGCACGGCTGCCGGCGCCGCAGGTGACACTTTGGGCGGGCTATCCGCGGGCGGCAGAGGATCACCGGGAAGGGCGCCAGGTGCGGACAGCACGAGGTCCACAAAGTGGCCGGTCTGTGACGGAAGTGGCACGCTGCGCGATGCGTGTCGTCCTTCGTGGGTCGCGTTCAGGGTCACGTCGCGATTGCGGTAGCTGTTTGCGTCGCGACCGGTGTACTTGTACACGACCCGACCGTCTTTGTTCGTCTGTTTGTCGGTGAATGGGACGGGGCCGAGCACAGTAACGAGTGCGCCCTTCACTGGACGACTTTCCGCCGACAGGACGGTAATCGTGAGGTCAAAAACGCGGGTCAGTTCGGCCTCAGCGGATTTCCGACGGTTCTGGGCGTTCTGGTAAATAAACGCTACCCACACGAAACCGACCACGATTACGACCAGTCCGGCGAGTTGAAATGGGCCGGTTGTGGCCACCACAATGCCAACGCCTGCGGTAAGGACAATGAGAGCCATAACGAGCGGAAAGACCTGGTCGCGTGGCACGCGGATGAATCCGATCTTGATGATATCGAGTTCTGACGTTTTGTCAGACTTATCCGGGTTCGGATTCTCCGTCATCGCTTACAGTCCCTCACAGGTAATGCAACCGGCTTGTGTAGCGATGATATTATCGCATTTCTGGCGGTGTCCCGGCCTTGATTTGAGCATCTCGTCGCAGCTTGGGTGATCTGGTGCTGAGCAGACGCGTTTCAAGTACTGTGCCCTGATTCGCGCCGCGCGCGAAAAGAATGAACGGGGGGGGCTGGCGCTGCGCGCCTGCTGCTGCGCAGCACCGCCCCCACAGTGATCAGAAACCCCTATCGAGAAGGGGGACGGCACACACGGAAACCGTAGTAGCTGCGGCGATTGCGCGGGGCGGCGCGGTCGCGAGACGCAGCGCGCGCGAGGTCCGGACCGTCGTACCACGAACCGCCGCGCAACACCCGCATATCCCCCGATGCGTCCACGGTCGAGATGTCCGGCTCTCGGTACTTGTTCATGCACCACTCCCACACGTTGCCGCTCATGTCCAATACACCGAACGGTGACGCCCCTTGCTCGAACACCCCGACGGCCGTCGTCGCTCCGATCCCGGTCTCGTACGTGTTTCCCTTGGCCGGGTCAAATTTGCCCGGATACGGATAGTCGCGCTCATCCGTGCCGCGCGCGGCGTATTCCCACTCCTGTTCCGTCGGAAGCCGGATTTCCTGTCCCTTGTCAAGGAGGCCCGCTTTGCGGTATTTATCGGTCAGCCAGCGCGTGAACGCTACCGCCTGATACCAACTCACCGTCTCGATCGGGTGGTTCGCGATCGGCCAGCCCGGTTCACTATTCGCGTGGGGCTGGTACTCTGGCGGAAACTCATCCCACCACGGCCTGTCGTCGTACTCGCCCGAATTCACGAACGCCTGAAACTGCCGGTACGTCACAGGGTAGCGCGCCATCGCGAAGTCATACCGCAGTTCCACTTCACGCCGCGGGTTGTCAGACCGATCATCGGCGCCTATCCAGAACGTGCCGCTCTCCGGCATCGGGATCGGGCACCAGTCAAACTCCGGTAGTTCGACCGCTTTGCCATCGATCCTGACCGTCATCGTTCCAATGCCAGGCCGGTCATCCACCTTGAGCCTGCCGAGGACCCGATACGCCGCCGCACGCCCACGCACGTCGACCATCCCCGCCTTCGCCTCTGCACTGGCGACAAGCGCTG
>CAUJKI010000006.1 GCA_963205015.1 Pseudomonadota bacterium | reverse complement strand
CGGTCGAGCTGCATCTGACCTATGACGAGGAGACCGGCGGCGAGATCGGCCCCGGCTATCTGCTTGCCCAGGGTTTGAGCAAGCCCGATCTCGCGATCGGCGCCGGCTTCTCCTACGCCGTCGTCACCGAGCACAATGGCTGCCTGCATCTCGAAGTCGAGGTGACAGGCCGTTCCGCGCACGCCGCGAAGCCGTGGACGGGCATCGATGCCCTCGAGTCCGCGACGGCCATCCTCTCCGCACTCTATGCGTGGCGTCCGACACTCGCGACCCGCACCTCGAAGACGCCGGGCATCGGCACGCCGCAGCTCACCATCGGCCTCATCAGTGGCGGCATCAACACGAACGTTGTCCCGGATCGCGTCGTCTTCCGCCTCGACCGGCGCATCGTACCCGAAGAGAATGTCGAGGCCGTCGAAGCCGAGCTGCGCGAGGTCATTGCCAAGGCTTCGCCCGCCGTGCCGGGCGTGCGCGTGGATGTCCGGCGTATTCTGCTCGCAAAGCCCCTGCAGCGCCTGCCCGCCGGCGATCGCATGATCGAGGTCCTTTGCCGCCGCGCGAGTGCCATTATGGGCGAGGCGATCGGCGCGAGCGGCGTGCCGCTCTATACGGATGCGCGGCACTATGTGGCCCACGGCGTGCCGATTGTTCTCTACGGGGCTGGCCCGCGTACGATCGAGGAAGCGAACGCCCATCGCGCCGATGAGCGCCTGCCGCTTTCGGATCTCTACAAGGCGACGGAGGTCATTGCGCTGACACTTGGCGATCTGCTGGCACGATGAGGCAGCTCAGGTCGCGTCCTTCGCGCGCACTTTCGCGTCACCGCCGGCCCAGTTCTCGAAGTATTTGATGATGTGCGCGTAGTCGAGCGCGCCATCGCCCTGCTCCTTCGCATAGGCCAGCACATCGCGCGCGCACTTCACGACCCACATGCGGGCGCCCATGGCTTCGGCTTCCTCGATGCCGAGGCTCACGTCCTTGTGCAGGAGGTCGGTCGTGAAACGCATCGGGAAGGTGCCGGGCAGGATGCACTCCGGTATCTTCACTTCCGTGCCAAAGCAGCGACCTGAGGACGTGTTGATCACGTCGAGCATCTTCTGCGGATCGAGGCCGGCCTTGACGCCTGCGACGAGAACCTCCATGGCGGCGAGCGTGCCGGCTGCCGTGAGCATGTTGTTGACGAGCTTCATCGACTGGCCAAGGCCGGGGTTGTCCCCCATGTGCGTGACGTTCTTGCCGATGATCTCGAGAATTGGGCGCACGCGTTCGAACGCTGCGGGATCGCCGCCGACCATGACCGTCAGCGTGCCGTTCGCAGCGCCGGCAACGCCGCCGCTCACCGGTGCATCGAGCAGCGTCATGCCCTTGGCCGCGAGCTTTGGCGCCGCGCGGACAATGACCTGAGAGCCTGTTGTCGATGTATCGATAATGGTCCTCGCGCGCGTGCCTTCGATGACGCCACCCGGTCCTGTCAGCACCGCCTCGACGACATCGGGTTTCGGCAGGCTCAGCAGCACGACGTCGCTGCGGCTCGCGACCTCCGCCGCCGAGCGGGCAGCCTTCGCGCCCTTCTCGACGAGCGCTGCGGCGGCCGCCTCGCTCAGGTCATGTACGACGAGGGTGTGGCCTGCCGCTATGAGCCGTGCGGCCATGCGCGATCCCATGATCCCGAGCCCGATAAAGCCGATGTCCGCCATTGCTGCGCCCTCGATGCGATGCTGCTCCGGCACCAAGTTTCGCGCAGCCGCGCGGCTTTGCCAATCGGCTCGCCTGCAAGCCCGCACGGCCGGCCTTGCAGAGCGGCGCGATCAGTTCGGCTCAGATGCGGCTAGGGGCAGCGGCGAGAGCGGTGGGTGGCGGCGCTTTGGTCATGTCTGCCGTCGCACGTCGGCGGTGCCGGCTGCGCACGAAGGTGAGAATGGCGATGACGAGGCCGACGGGCACCACGGCCACAAGGGGCGCCATCAGCGTCATTACGATGGCAATGGCCCAGAGGACGGCGATCGCGTGCTCGATGAGCGCGACCACTTTGGACTGCGAGTGACGGCGCAGCATCCCGCGGCGGCTGCCGGGCATGGGATGCCAGAAGTTCAGAAGCGCCGTGGAGGTCGCGCCGGCGGCCGCAAAGAGCAGGGTCAGCAGAGCCATCTGCCACGATGCGAGTGCGAGTCCGATGAGCGGCGGCGCGATGATCACCAGGACGGGCAAGCCGACGGCCGTCAGCTTTGCCCGGTCGATCTCGCTTGGGGAGACCGGCGCGGTCGCCATCAGCTCAGGTGCATCCTCGCCGGAGACCATGATCCACGAGAGCGAGGCCGAAACCTGCGCCGAGATGACGACGATGGTGGGCGCGAGGGCGAACACGGTCGGCAGCGTCTCGCTCCGCAGGAGAATGACCACGATCGGGATGGTGTAGATGATCTGGAGGCCGAGCTGAGCGAAAAGGCTCGGATCACGGGCCAGAAGCCGCCACTCCTTCCATCGCAGATTGCCGCCGAGCCCACCACGGAAGCGGATGC
>CAUJKI010000005.1 GCA_963205015.1 Pseudomonadota bacterium | reverse complement strand
AGCGTGGATTTTCCGGCCGCGCTCGTCGACTGGATCAGCACCGCCAAGGGCGCGGCCAGCTTTCGGCTCACGCAGGCGAGATACGCCACCAGCGCGTTCGCAGGCTCCCCGACCAGCCCCACGCGCTCGACGTCCTCGATGATCCGCTCGCTCAGCTGCGGATCCTTGAGCAGCGCGAGCGCCGCGGTCATCTGGATCTCGCTCATCGCCGCCGGCGGCGGCGCGGATTGCTCCGCCGCTTTCGCGCGCTCCTCGATCATGGTCTCGAGCTTCAGCAGCAGCCGGCCGAGGTCGTGCTGGATCACCGGCTCCTCGACGGACAGCTCCGCGGCCGTCAACTTCGCGAACGCCGCGCGCTGCTTCGCCTGGTACAGATCGAGCGTATCGACGTGCAGACCCTGCGGGTCGGCGCTGTCCGTCGGCGCGCTCGTGGTCACGAGCACGTTCACCTTCAGCGCCTCGCCGAGCTGCTTCGGCCAGCCGCGCACGCGGTAGCGACGCGACCCGTAGACGATCACCAGCTGCTGCTCGCTTGCCTCGGCGAGCGGCTCGGGTTGCGGCAACTCGGGCATCGCCATGGCCAGCGGCTCTGGCAGTTCAACGACCGGCGGCACTTCATCCGCCAGCGGCAACGACGCCTCGGTCAACACCGGTTCGGCGGCTAAAGGGATGAGGGGCTCGGGCGTCGCCGTGTCTGGCTCGCGCACCGCCGGCACGCTGCGTGTCGGCGCCGCGCCCTGGCCCAGCCACTCGGCACTGCGGATCACTACACCTAACGACTTCGCTGCCGGTGTCACCGCGCGCGCATAGCTGTTCGCATCCTCGCCCTTCGGGAACAGCAGCCGGAAGCAGTCGAGGCCGGCGGCGCTGAGCTGCTTCGCGATCGTCTCCGCGCCGCGATCGCCGGCTTCATCGCGATCGAACGCGATCAGCACGCGCTCGGCGCCGCACGCGGTCAGCGCGGCGAGCAGTTCATCGGTCAGGCCGTGCACGCCGTAGCAACTGGTGACGTGCCGATAGCCCGCGCACCAGAACGTCATCGCATCCAGCAGCGCCTCGCACAGGATGATTTCCTTCGCATCTTCGAGCCCCTCGCGGTTCCACACCCCGCGGTGCGGCCCCGGCAGATACAGGTGCTTCGGCGTCCCGGGGCGCAGGTTGTCGAGGAGCTTCCTGCCATACGCACCCACGACGTGACGGCCGGAGGCCTCGACGTCGAACAACGGCACGACGATCGAGCCGTTCAGATGCTCGTGGCCGCTCTCGCGCAAGATCCCGACGCGCTGCAGCGCCGCGCGGGACTCGGCGCCGGCCTTGTACTGCTTCGGCGCGAGCCGATACGCGAGCGTGCGGTTCGCATAACCGAGTCGGAACCGCTCGATCAGCTCGCGGTTGCCCAGCCCGCGCTTGTCGAGATAGGCCAGCGCCTCGGGGCTCGCGAGCAGCGTCTCGTGGTAGAACTCGATCACCTGATCGAGCAGCGCCTGGTCGCCGGCGTCGAGCGAGAACGACTGCGCCGCGCGCAGCTTCCCCGCCGACAGCTTCGGCGCCGGCACCGCCGGCGAGACGGCGGCGGCTAAGGCAGGATGCTCTTTCGCCAGCAACTCGCACGCGTGGCGGAAGCTCACCTTGTGCGTGCGCATCACCCAGTCGATCACGCTGCCGCCGGCGTCGCACCCGAAGCAGTGCCAGAGATTGGTCTTCGGGGAGACGATGCAGGACGGCGTGTCATCGCCCTCGTGCCAAGGACACCGGCAGGCCAGATCCTTGCCTTGGGAGGTGAGCGCGATCCCCTGTCCCTCGATCAGCCGCGCCAGACTCACCTCGCGCTTCAGCCGCTCGAGCTCACCGTCCGGGATGCGCGCCATAGCCGATTTCTCCAGAACGCTGTCAAGCCCTTGGCCGTCGATTTTCTCGCTTGAGGACCGTGACAGCAGATTGTACGATTCCCGTACAGTCTAGAGCGTCCCCAACCACCGGACAAGTCCCGTGTACGAGAACCGGATATATATTCCTGAGCCGACACCCCCAACGAGTCGGCCCATGACCAAGTACCTCGCACCCGAAGGAGAAGGTTTCGGCGAACGCCTCGCGAGCCTGCGCAAGCGCGCCGGCTACACCCAGGAACAGCTCGCCGCAGAACTCGGCATCTCCCGCCGCCGCATCGCCTACTACGAGGCCGAGAGCGACCACCCGCCCGTCGGGTTCCTCGCCGACCTCGCCCGCGTGCTCAACACGACCACCGATGCCCTGCTCGGTCAGAACGGCGCCGACAAGCGCCGCCCCCTGGCCTTGAGCCCGCGTCTGGAGCGGCGTCTGAAGCAGATCGAGCGCCTGAGCCCCAAGCCCAAGCAGCAGCTGCTCTCGATCATCGACTCGTTCATCGCCGCCGAGCAGCTGCGCGGTAACGGACGCACCCCATGACCAACATCACCGTCTCACTGCCCGACGACCTCGCGCAGGCCGCCAAGTCCGCCGGGCTCCTCAAGCCCGAAGCGATCGAGTCCCTGCTGCGCGAAGCGATGAGGAAGCGCCAGGTCGACCAGCTCTTCGCCACCATGGACCGGCTGACCGCGCTGGAGCCGAAGCTCACCGAAGAGGAGATCGACGCCGAGATCGCCGCCGCCCGGGCCGAGCGTGCGCGTCGTCGCTGACACCAACACCGTCGTCTCGGCGTTCCTCTGGGGAGGACCGCCCAGGGCGGTCCTCGATGCGGCCCACGAGGGGCGCATCACGTTGCACACGAGTCCCGCGCTCCTGGCCGAGTTGGAGGACGTGCTCGCGCGCGCGAAGTTCGCTGCGCGCGTCCGTCAGGTCGGCAGCACCGTGGCAGAGATACTCGCCGAGTTTCGCGCTCTGGTTGCCGTGGAACTGCCAGCCACCATCCCGCCCACGGCCCGCGATCCAGACGATGATGCCGTGCTCGCCGCGGCACTTGGCGCACGCGCCGTCCTCATCGTCACCCGCGACCGCGATCTGCTCACCCTCGGCACGTTCCGCGACATCCCCATCCTCGCCGCTCGCGAGGCGCTCGAGCTCATCGCCGCCGCGCCTCGCTGAGTCGCGCTTGTGGCCCATTGGGTCACAACGCTAAGCCGATGGCTATCCTGCCTAACAACGATCCCGTGTTCTTCGCGTCAGTTTCGCGGCTCGAGATCTTTCCAGTCGCCGTCCTCGATCCCGAACTCGAAGTTGGCCTGCGCCTTGGCTGCCTCGACAGACTCGTGCCAAGTATCCGCAAGGCATTCACCCTGCGAGTCAAGCCGCAGCAGATAGACCGCTCCATCCTGCTCAACCACCTCGACCGCCTCCGGATCGGGTATCTCGGTCACTTCAAGTTCGTTCGCAACCCGCACGCCCCGCAAGTGCGTCGTGCCTCCTGTCACTCCTCGAACGATTGCACGCAGACGCATTACGGACCCACCGGGAGGTGCAGATTCTCAATGACTTTGCCGGCGTCGTTCAGCGCCTCGAAATGAACATGGGAACCGATCCTCCCGTGGGTCGGCAGCAAGTCCGCATTCGTCATTCGGAACTGGCGAAGTCCGTCAGCTGACCGGAACACGCCAGGCGCGATTTCCTTGTACCCGGCACCGAGCCATTTCTGCGCCGATCCCAGCGCCGTGCCCGCATCGACTACACCGTGGCTTCCAATGTTGCCGAGCCCCCTGAGCGTTCCCGATGTCGCTCGAGTCGCTGCGGCTCCCGCCCTTGCGGCATTTACTCATCGGACCGTAGCTCTGCTTCGAACCGTTTCAGAAGCTCTTCTACTGCACTTGCCGAGCTAGCTTGCCCGAAGTAGAACAAAACCTCTGTCTCCCGAAACTTCGTGTTGAACAGCAC
>CAUJKI010000004.1 GCA_963205015.1 Pseudomonadota bacterium | reverse complement strand
CATAGCGGTCCACCCAGTTGCCGGGCGGCGCATCGGGGACTGTCGGAGCATCCATCATCTGAGGCCGCATGTGGAGCTCTATTGCCTCCTCTTTTGTCCCGATCTTATGCGCCTTTGCCTTGGCTGAGGCGACACCATTTTGCCGCGCCGCTCATGTTCCTCGCGGCTTGGCGCGACTGGTTGGCGCCGCGGAGCGCGGATCCTCGGGCCAAGGGTGCTTCGGGTAGCGCCCACGCATGTCCGCACGCACATCCGCCCATGATCCGGCCCAGAAGCCCGGGAGATCGCGCGTGATCTGGATGGGCCGGTGGGCCGGCGAGAGGAGGTGCAGCGTCAGCGGCAAGCGGCCGTTGGCGATTGCGGGATGAACGTCGAGCCCGAACAGCTCCTGCACGCGGATGGCCAGGATGGGGGCGCCTTCGCCCTCGTAGTCGATGGGATGATGCTTGCCGGTTGGGGCCGTGAAGTGAGTTGGCGCCAACGCACCGAGGTTCTCGCGCTCGCGCCACGGCAGCAGCCCATCGAGCGCGGCGCCGAGCAGATTGGCGTCGATGTCGGCGAGGGCGGTAGCGCTGCCGAGGTAAGGAGCCAGCCATTCGTCGACAGACGCGGCGAGCGCGGCATCGGACAGATCCGGCCACTCGGTCTCACCGCGTTTCGCCGCCATGCGTACGAACGCGACGCGGGCGCGGAGCTGTTGTTGGGCGGCGCTCCAGGGCAGACGGTCAATACCAAGCGAAGCGATGCCGTGTGCAAGCAACGCCGCGACTTCCGGGCTCGACCGCGTCGGACGCGGCTCCGAGCGCAGCGTGATCGCGCCGAGCCGTTCCGTTCGCCGGGTGCGCACGGCGGCACTGGTGGGTTCGAACTCGCTTGCCTCTGTCATCTCGATGCGATCGCCAGCAATCGTGCGGATCTCGGCTTCGACGGTAGACGCTGCGAGCAGGATGCGCGCCCGCGCGGCGCCACCCGCGACCTCGGCGACGACGAGAAAGGGTGCCAGCGCCAGCGGATCGGCCGCATCGAGCGCCGCAGCGCGACCGTTCGCCAGCAGGAACTGGCCCGGCGCACCCCGCGCCATGGCGAGCCGCTCGGGATACGCGAGCGCGAGCAGGGCGGCGGTCGACGCGGGACCACCAGCGCTCGCGGGTGCTTCACTCCTGGCCACGTCAGCCCAGTTGCGCGCCAGCGCCCGCATGTCGTTCGCCCGCCGGGAGCGATCTCGTGCGAAGGCAGCAAGGCGCTGATCGAGATCGGTGGTATTGCCGCCAAGTCCGCGCTCCACGAGAACTGCCGCAATCTCGGCAGCACGCGCGGCCTCGCCCATCTCCGCTGCGGCGACAATCATGCGCGCGAGGCGGGGCGGCAGCGGCAGGCGCCGCAAGCGCTGGCCCAAGTCCGTCAGCTTACCTTGCACATCGAGCGCGCCAAGCGCGACGAGCTCCCCACGCGCAGCGGCCAGTGCACCTGCCGGCGGCGGATCGAGCCAGGAGAGCGCCAACGGGTCCGTCACCCCCCACGCAGCACAATCGAGGAGCAGGCCGGAAAGGTCAGCGGCGCGGATCTCCGGCGCGCGAAATGGCAGCAGGCCTGCGGTCTGCGGTTCATCCCACAGACGCAAGCACACACCGGGCTCAGTGCGGCCGGCACGGCCTCGGCGCTGATCGGCCGACGCGCGCGATAAGCGCTGCGTCTCGAGTCGCGTGATGCCGACGTCCGGCTCATAACGCGGTACGCGCTCAAGGCCACTGTCGATGACAACACGTACGCCGTCGATGGTGATCGAGGTTTCCGCGATGGAAGTTGCCAGCACGACCTTGCGCCTGCCCGCAGGCGCAGGCTCAATGGCGCGGGCCTGCGTGCGGGAATCGAGCGCGCCGAACAATTGGACGACATCGACGTCCGGCGGCAGTGATCGTACCTCGAGCCGCTCGGCCGTACGCATGATCTCGCTCTGGCCGGGCAGGAACGCGAGGACGGAGCCCGCCTCGCTTGCCAGCGCCGACCGCACGGCATCTGCCATGCGCTCCTCGATGCGGGCGCCGGAGCCCTGGCCCAGATAGCGCGTCTCGACGGGAAAGGCCCGCCCTTCGCTGGTGATGACAGGGGGGCCCTCCCCGAGGAGATGCGCAACACGCACGCCATCGAGCGTCGCGGACATGACGAGAATGCGCAGATCCTCGCGCAGGCCCGCACGCGCATCGAGCGCCAGCGCCAGGCCGAGATCGGCATCGAGCGAGCGCTCGTGGAACTCGTCGAACAGAACGGCGCCGATACCCAAAAGCTCCGGGTCGGCAAGAATCAGACGCGTGAATACACCTTCTGTCACCACTTCAATGCGCGTTTGAGGCCCGACTCGCGTGTCGAGGCGCGCGCGCAAGCCTATGCGCTTGCCGACGCTCTCGCCGAGCATGAACGCCATGCGCTCTGCCGCCGCGCGGGCCGCGAGCCGTCGCGGCTCGAGCAGCAGGATCTTGCGTCCCGCAAGCCATGGCGCCTCGAGGAGCGCGAGCGGCACGCGCGTGGTCTTGCCGGCTCCCGGCGGAGCGACGAGCACGGCGGAGGTACCCGCGGCAAGCGCCGCCGCAATCTCGGGCAGCACGTCCTCGATCGGCAGGTCGGATGCGTGCGGCATCGGTCCCGTTGCGCGCGGAGCGCAAGCCTCACTCGGCAGGCGTTGCCGGGGCGGTGGCGTGCCCTTGCCGCCCCGCACGCCGTGCCCGCCGCCATTCCGTAAGCCTGCGGATCACGATGTAGAACACGGGCGTGAACACGAGGCCGAACAGCGTCACACCGATCATGCCCCAGAACACTGCGATACCGAGCGCCTGGCGCATTTCATAGCCCGCGCCCTTCGCAAGATAGAGCGGCACGACGCCGAGCGTGAAGGCGAGCGAGGTCATGATGATGGGCCTGAGACGCCTGCGACAGGCCTCGACCGTCGCGGTCACGATGTCCTTGCCTTCCTCCTCGATCTGACGCGCGAACTCGACAATGAGGATCGCGTTCTTGCAAGCAAGGCCGATCAGCACGACGAAGGATATCTGGGTCAGGATGTTGATGTCCTTCCCTTCCATCCACACGCCGAAGGTCGCCGCCAGCAGACACATGGGCACGATCAGGATGATCGAGAACGGCAGCGACCAGCTCTCGTACTGGGCGGAAAGCGCAAGAAACACGAAGAGGACCGACAGCGCGAAGATGATGTAGCCGGTGCGGCCCGCCTTCTTCTCCTGATAGGAGAGATCCGTCCACTCGAAGGTGACGCCGGGGGGCAGGGTCTCCGCGGCGATCTTCTGCATGATCTCGAGCGCCTGCCCCGAGGACACACCCGGCGCCGCGGAGCCGTTGATCTCGACGGTCGGGAAGAGGTTGTAACGCGGCACGCGCTCGGGGCCGGAAATCTCGCGGAAGGTGACGAGCGAGCCGAGCGGCACCATCTGGCCGTCGGCATTGCGCACACGGATACGCGAGATGTTGTCCGGATCGGCGCGGAAGCTCGCGTCAGCCTGCACGACCAGCTTGTAGGGTCGACCAAACATGTTGAAGTCGTTGACGTAGGCCGAACCCATGTAGACGCGCAGCGCCTCGAATATGGTGCCCACCGGAACGCGGAGCATCTGCGCCTTCACGCGGTCGACATCGACGAAGACCTGCGGCGTCGAGATTTGAAAAGTCGTGAAAAGGTTGGCTATGCCGGGTGTCTGGTTCGCGCGTTCGATCAGATCCTGAGACGCTTTATAGAGCGCCGCCGAGCCAAGGGCCTGTCGATCCTGGAGGCGCATCGAGAAGCCGGACGCATTGCCCATGCCGCGTACCGCCGGCGGCACGAAAACGAGGACCTGTGCGTCCTTGATAGCTGACAACCGCTGACGGATGTCGGCAGTCATGGAATCGATGGTGAGACCGAGACGATCGCGCTCGTCGTGGTTCTCGAGCACGCTGAACAGGGCTGCGGCATTCGACGAGTTCGAGAACGTCGCACCCGAGCGGCCAACGAAGCCCGATGTATGCTTGTAGCCGGGGGTCCCCAGGATGATCTCGTTCGCCTGATTAAAGACCTCGTTGGTGCGCTCGATCGAGGCGCCAGGAGGGAGCGTCATCGAAATGGTGACGATGCCACGATCCGTTGCAGGGATGAATCCTGTGGGCGTAGCCATCACAAGCATGGCCGCGGCAGCCATCAACCCTGCGTAAATCAGCAGCATGATGGGCGCTGCCCATGAAAGACCGCGTACGAAGCGCGCGTAGCCGTGCTCCAGCATTGCAAAGCCGCGATTAAAGAGACGGAATCCCGCGTGCACTGGCCAGAAAATGATATCGACGATCGATTTGCCGCGAGGAGCCCCCTCGTGATCGTCATGCGGCTGGAACAAGCGCCCGGCCAGTGAAGGTGACAGCGTCAGCGAGACAAACACGGAAATAATCGTTGCCGTCGCGATGGTGACTGCAAACTGGCGGAAGAACGCACCTGTAATCCCGCCGACGAATGCCGAGGGCACGAAGACGGCAACGAGCACAAGGGCAATGGCAATAAGAGCCGTGCCGACCTCGTCCATGGTGGCGCGGGCGGCCTCCATGGGAGAGAGCCCCTCACGCAATCGCCGCTCCACGTTCTCGACCACGACGATGGCATCGTCGACCACGATGCCGACGGAGAGGACGAGGCCGAACAGAGTCAGCGAATTGATCGAATAGCCAAGCGCCAGCATCACCGAGCAGGTGCCAATGAGCGAGATCGGGATCGCCAGCAGCGGGACAAGTGTCGCCCGCCACGTCTGGAGGAAGATGATGATAACGAGGACGACCAGCGCGATCGCCTCGAGAATGGTCAGCATCAAAGCCTTGATCGAGACCTCGATGAATTCCGTCGGATTGTAGATGATCCGGTACTCGAGACCTCTCGGGAAACTCGGGGCCATCTGGGCCATCGCAGCCTTGACCTGGCTCGCTGTCTTCAATGCGTCGCTGCCGGGCGCCTGCGTGACAGCAAGGACGGTGGCCGGCACGCGGTCCATGTAGCCGTATGTATTGTAGGAGATCGCACCGAGCTCGACGCGCGCGACATCCTTGAGCTTCACCGTTCGTCCATCGGAGCCCGTCTTGATGACGATCTCCTCGAACTCGCGCGCCTCGAGAAGGCGGCCGCGAAGCTGCAGAGACTGCTCGAAAGCGCCTTGGCTCGGCATCGGCGGCTCGCCGACCGAGCCGCCCGCGACCTGTGCATTCTGCTGGCGCAGCGCGACGAGGACTTCCTCGGCGGTGAGGTTCAGGCCCGCGATCCGCTCAGGATCGAGCCAGACGCGCATGGAATATTCGCGCGCACCGAATGCATTGACCTCGCCGACGCCCGGAATTCGGGCCAGCGCATCGCGCACGTTCAGCAGCGCATAGTTGGAAATGTAGACCTGATCATAGGTGCTGTCGGGCGAGATCATGTGCACGACGAGCAGGAGGTCGGGCGAGTTCTTGCGCACCTGCACGCCGGACCGGCGCACTTCCTCCGGGAGCCGCGGCTCGGCGGCGGCGACGCGGTTCTGAACGAGCACCTGCGCCTTGTCGATGTCGTAGCCGACGTCGAAGGTCACGGTGATCGACATCGTGCCTTGCTGCGTCGACTGGGAGTACATGTAGATCATCCCGTCGACGCCGTTGATCTCCTGTTCGATGACGGCAGCGACGGTATCGGCCACAGTCTGCGCGCCGGCGCCGGGATAAGTTGCGGAGACGGTAATCGTCGGAGGTGAGATCTCGGGGAACTGGGTAACCGGCAGCGCCATGTAAGCAATGCCGCCGACAATCGTGATGAATAGCGAGACGACAGCCGCGAAAATTGGCCGATCGATGAAGAACCTGCTGATGGGCATTTCAGTAAGCACCCCGTCTCTCGGCGGACCCTCGCGGGCCCTCGACGCCGTCGCGCCCGATGTCCCGGGCAGATGCACGGGACTGTTAGCATGCCGCGGCAAAATCCGCACCCTTGGGCGGCAGACGCCGATGGGGTTAATTCAGGCAGGCGGCCGGCTCACCAGGCGAGGTGGATCATGGCGGCCACGGGCCGCGGTGCCGGTGGGGTCAGGAGGCCTGCGAGCCGGCCGGGGTCGATTGCCCCGTCCGCCACGACGTCATCGCGATGCAGGCCGCCGGCAATGAGAAGTGCGTCGACGCCCGCGCCCTCAGCCGATGCGAGGTCGGTGCGGACGGCGTCGCCGATGGCAAGAACCTCCGATCGGTCCACGGGCCTGCCCGCCAGCTCGGCTGCGCGCGCGAGCGCCGTCCGATAGGCGACCGGATGCGGCTTGCCCGCCCAGAATACGGATCCGCCATGTTCCTCGTAGAGCGCGGCAACGGCCCCGGCACAGGGCAGAAGATCCGCACCAACATGAACGGCAAGGTCAGGGTTGGCGCAGATGAACGGCAGGCGCCGCGCGAGGGCCTGCTTCAGCACGGGCAGATAGACCTCCGGCTGCTCGTGTCGGTCGCGGTTGAGCCCGGTGCAGACGACGGCATCGGCTTCGTCGAGTGGAGCAGGGGGTCCCGGCAGGCCATCGAAGAATGCGCTGTCGCGGCGCTCCGGACCTATACGGTAGAGGCGCTTGTAGCCGGTCTCGGCAATGTGGCTGAGCGCAATGTCGCCCGAAGAGACGATATCGTCCCAGGCATCGCGGACCACGGCCTTCTCGTCGAGCAGGCGGGCGACCGAAGGCCCCGGCCTAGGGGCATTCGACACCAGCACGACCAAGCCGCCGGCGCGGCGGAACCGTGCCAGAGCGTCATTGGCGCCCGGATAGGCGGC
>CAUJKI010000003.1 GCA_963205015.1 Pseudomonadota bacterium | reverse complement strand
GGCGATCCTGCGGACGGAGGTCTTCGACACCCTTGCGGGCGTAGTAGTGGACCTGCCCATCGGGCGTGAAGCTCATTCCCAGAGTGACCCAGCCGGGCTCGACGATCGCCGGCAGCTCGCGGTTGCCCTTCACGCCGAACTCGAAGGTGACCATGCGCTCGCCGGTGACGACGGCGCGCGCGACATCCTTGAAGTAAATCTGGTAGCGCGGGCTCGATTTCTTGAGCGCAGCAAGCGTGAATGCTACGTCGTCGGGCGTTATCGGCCGGCCATCATGGAAGCGAGCCTCAGGCCGGATGCCGAACGTCGCCGAGCTGTAGTCCGGCGCGTGAGCGATCCATTCGGCAATAAGACCATAGGCGGTCGCGGGCTCGTCGAGGCTCTCGGCCATGAGCGTATCGTGGATCACGCTCGACCACACTGCCGGCAGCCCCTTCTGGGCATAGGGATTGAGGGTATCGTATGTGCCCGTAGCGCGCAGCCGCACGCGACCGCCTTTCGGCGCATCCGGATTGGCCCAGTCGAACTGCTTAAAGTCGTGCGGGTAGCGCACCGAGCCGAGAAGCGAGATCGCGTGGTGACGCTTGGCGCCCGGGTCGCAATGTCCGGCAAGAGGAAACGCGACGATACCGACTGTCAGGGCCAGCACCGCTGCGGAAAAGCGATCAATGCCTCTCCTGAGCGCCCCACTCACAAGCATCCGCCCCATGCGTCAGGCCTCATTGTACGCGCCGAGAGCGGACGGACACGCCGGACCCGCCCAGATTACACCGGACGGGCTGAAGATGGGAAACCTACAGCCACCTGCCAAGTTAACAATCGTCCATCCACAACCACCGCGCGCACCGGGCTGTGCTGCCCAATGCATCGAGGCGGGGAATGGGGCGCGACCCAAACAGCTAGTTCGGCAGCGGAACCGGCGAGTCCGACAGCGTGCGCAGGTAGGCAAGCAGGTCGGCGAGCTCGGCGTTGTCCTTGATGCCGGGGAACGCCATGCGGTTGTTGGGCACGGTCGTCCGGGGATTGTTCAGGTACGTCGCAAGATGGGCGAAATCCCACTTGCCGCCGTGCGATTGCATGGCCGGGGAGAAATTGAATCCTGCAACCTTGCCGACGTCGCGCCCGACGACACCATAGAGATTCGGCCCGTTCTTGGTCGCCCCGCCCTTGTCGACCGTATGGCAGGACACGCATTTCTTGAACGCTTCCTGGCCGCCCTCGACAGTGGCCTTGGCGAGCAGCGGCACAACTTCCTTCTGGGCATCGAACGCGGCGGCGGCAGCAGCCGGCGCGCCGGCAGGTCCGCCCTTCGGCACGGGCAGCGTGTAGCCCGCTTTCTCGACTTTGTGCGGCCTATCGACGATTTCGAGTAAGGTCTTGCCCCCGAAGATGATCAGCAGCGCCGTCAGCACCGCACCGGCAATCTTGTTCAGCTCGAAAGCATTCATCTGAGTTGCGCTGCCCCATCATTCCCGGCCCAGCGGCCGGGGCCCGGCTCCCCCTAGTGCCCCGAAGTCCGAAGTTCGCCGAACCTCGCCGCAAGCATCGCAAGCAAACTTCGGAAGCAGAAGGGGCACTAGAATTGTGATCTTGCTGGTATGATTCAGATCGAGAAATGCGCACGATACCGTGCCGCGAGACCAAGCGAATTTCTCGAGCATCACTCCAGAACGGGCGCCAATATAGGCGTTCCCCCAATGCTTGCAACCTGAACGGCACCTGTTCTACGAGGAGAAGGCGAGACCAATTGTCACCTCTTTGGGATGGTTCTGAAATGGAGTTCCGATGCGGATGGGCGGCGCGCTGATCGTCATTCCCTCCCGCATGGCCTCGACCCGTCTGCCGGGCAAGCCGCTCGCGGATATTCATGGCGCGCCGATGATTGTCCACGTGTGGCGCCGCGCCATCGAGGCCGACCTCGGCCGCGTTGTCGTCGCCACCGACAGCCATGAGATCGCGGCCACAATCCGCTCGGCCGGCGGGGAGGCCCAGATGACGCGGGCCGACCACCAGAACGGCACGGACCGCATATTCGAGGCCGTGCAGAGCCTCGATCCGGAGCGCAAAGCCGGCTTCATCATCAACGTGCAGGGCGACCTGCCGACCATCGAGCCGCGGCTCATCCGCGCCTGTCTGCACGCTCTCGCTGCCGAGCCCGCGACCGACATCGCCACGCTCGCCTGCGAAATTACCGTCGAGGAGGAGCGCACCAACCCCAACGTGGTCAAGGCCGTCGGCACACCGATCGCACCCAACCGCTTGCGCGCGCTGTATTTTACGCGCGCGACGGCGCCGAGCGGCGAAGGGCCGCTCTATCACCATATCGGCATGTATGCCTACACCCGGTCCGCCCTGGAGCGGTTCGTCGCGCTTTCCCCGGCCCCTCTCGAACAACGTGAGCGTCTTGAACAACTTAGGGCGCTCGAGGCCGGGATGCGCATCGATGTGGCGCTCGTTGACACGGTCCCCCTCGGTGTCGATACTCCGGCCGACCTCGAGCGGGCGCGCCGCCTGCTCGCTCCGGCCTGAACTCCTTATTCCCGGCTTTCTTCATGTCACCCAAGAAGTCCTCCCCCGCTGCGGGTACATCGGCCCGGCAGTCGGCCCAATCTGACGCCACCCCACGCCATCGGATCGCCTATCAGGGCGAACCCGGCGCCAACTCGCATCTCGCCTGCAACGAGGTCTTCCCGGGCCAGGAGCCGCTGCCCTGTCCGACCTTCGAGGATGCGATCGGAGCTGTGAAGTCGGGCGAGGCGCACTATGCCATGATCCCGATCGAGAACTCGCTCGCCGGGCGTGTTGCCGACATCCACCATCTGCTGCCGCAGTCCGGCCTCTACATCGTCGGCGAGCACTTCCTGCCGATCCAGTTCCAGCTCATGGGGCTCAAGGGCACGACGATTGCCGACATCACGGACGTCTACAGTCACATTCACGCGCTCGGCCAGTGCCGCAACATCATCCGCAAGCACAATCTCAAGGCGCACATCGCCGGCGACACCGCGGGCGCTGCCCGTCAGGTCGCGGAATGGGGTGACCGCACCCGCGCCGCGCTCGCACCGCGGATCGCGGCCGATATTTACGGACTCGACATCCTCGCCGAGGACGTCGAGGACGCCAAGCACAACACCACGCGCTTCGTCGTGCTCTCGAGCGAGCCGGAAGATGCCGAGCCCGGCAACGGCCCGGTCGTGACGACTTTCATCTTCAATGTGCGCAACGTACCGGCGGCGCTCTACAAGGCCATGGGGGGCTTCGCCACCAACGGCGTGAACATGACCAAGCTCGAGTCCTACCAGGTCAACGGCGAGTTCGTGGCGACGATGTTCTATGCCGACATCGAGGGCCATCCGAACGACCGCCCCGTGCGCCTCGCGCTCGAGGAGCTTTCGTTCTTTTCGACGGAGCTGCGCATTCTCGGCACCTATCCGGCGAGCCCCTACCGCATCGAGATCGCTCGCAAGGCAGCAGCGCGTGAGAGCGCGCCCTCATCCTCCCGCTGAGCGGACAGAAAGAGGGGGCGGAGCCTATGCTGCCCGATGATGTCTTCCGCGCGAAGCGCGATACCACCATTGCCGCGCTCCGGCAGTGGCATGGCTCGATCGCCGACTGCGCCGATATCGAGGAAGAGACGGCCGGGAGCTTCTGGCGGCTCACCGTGTCGCCGTTTGCCGTCGGCGCCTGCCCCTTCGAGGTGATCCTGCATCAGCGCCAGACCTGCGATCTCGCCATCGGCCCCGAGAGCTACGAGGGCCGACCGGGCGACGAGCTCGATCACCTGCCGGCCATGGCCGACGCCATCTCTGCCGGGCGCGTGCTGACGCGCACCAAGGCCAGCACGACGACGGGACTTCTGCTCGCGATCGAGACCGAGATACGGCTTGCCGAAGGCCACGCCTGGAAGGCGGAGCGCTGGCTCGTCTCGGGCATCAAGCCCGGCACCATGCTGCGCGAGAGCCGCTGGTATCTGCCGTACAGGCGTTAGTCGTTTGCCGCGAGCGCGCCAGGTCCCTTCTCCCCGTCCTTAACGGGGAGAAGGTTAGGATGAGGG
>CAUJKI010000002.1 GCA_963205015.1 Pseudomonadota bacterium | reverse complement strand
TCTGCCGAAATGAGCACAGCGCCAGGGGCGCGACGCGCGATTAACCCCTCCACAGGCGGGATCATGGAGCTATGATGGGCCGGTTTCACGCGCGCCCGTTGTGCGGTGCGACGAGCTTGGCCTGAGGCGCGGACGCTCCGCCGCCGTCACGGCCTCGGATTGCCAGGGACAACTGCGAGGCGATGCAGCCCGACATTCTCGAACTGCGCGACTTCTACGATCGCCCGCTCGGCTCGCTGGTGCGCAGAGCCATCTCACAGCGCATCCGCGCCCGGTGGTCGCGGCTCCCCGGTGCGACGCTGATCGGCGTCGGCTATGCCGTGCCGTTTCTGGGCTCTTTTCGCAACGAGGCCGCGCGCATCGGCGCGCTCATGCCGGCAACGCAAGGCGCAACCACGTGGCCCGCGAGCGGCGGGGTGCGCACGGCACTCTACGAGGAAGAGATGCTGCCGTTGCCCGACGCAAGCGTGGACAACCTGCTCGTCGTGCACTGCCTCGAAGGGAGCGGCAACGTCCGCAAGCTGCTGCGCGAGCTCTGGCGCGTGCTGAAGCCGGAAGGCAGCCTCATCATCGTCGTGCCCAATCGACGCGGCGTGTGGGCGCGCATGGACACAACCCCCTTCGGTCACGGACAGCCCTACAGCCCGCGACAGCTAGAAAGCGCGCTCAAGGATGCGCTCTTCTCTCCCGTCGACCGGATCGGGGCCCTGTTCATGCCGCCGATAGACCACGTCATCGTGCGGCGGATCGGCCTCGCCATCGATCGCATTGGTGCGCGCATCTGGCCTGTCTTTGCGGGCGTCATCATCGTCGAGGCGCGCAAGGAGCTCGCTTCACCGATCGGCACCACGGCCGTAGCTCGGCGCCTGCCCCGGCTCGTGCCGCTGCAGGGTGCGACACGTGCCGGCGTCGAGGCGCTCGACCACAAGCGAAGCGCACCCCATCCGCCTTACACCGTGACCCGCTGAGCATTCTGCTCGACAAAACGGGCGACGCGCAGCAGGCGCGCCTCGTCACGGCGCAGCCCGATGAGCTGCACGCCGCATGGAAGCCCGCCGACCGTCATCAGCGGCAGGGTGATGCACGGCACGCCGAGCAGCGTCCACATGCCATTGAAGATCGCATTGCCGGTCGAGCCGAGCCCCTTGGGTGCTGGCCCACACGACGAAAGCGTGAGGATCGCCGTATGCCGGCTGAGCACATCCTCAAGTGCCGCATACGCGCGGTCGCGCGCCCTGAGGCCATCGATATAAGCGCGCGCTGGCACGGTCTCGCCATAGCGAATGCGGTCCGCAAGGCTCGACGAGATGCCATCCTCCGAGGCCTCCAGGAGCGGACCATAATAGGAGGCCTTCTCGGCCTCCATGATGTTGCTGTGGTGTTGCACAATCCCGTCGAAAGCCGGGATCTCGACTTCCGCGACGCGGTCGCCGAGCGACTTGGCAAAGCGCTCGATCGCCGCTTTTGCGGCAGGCTCAGCCGCTTCCCACGCTGGTGAACGGAAGAATGCGAGACTCGGGGCTGCAGCTGACCCAGCGGCAAGCGCGCTTGCGAGATTGGGGCCTGAGCGAGCGTAGCTCACGTCGTCAGCAGCGTCGAACGCACCCATGGCATCGACGCCGAGCGCCAGATCCTCGAGGCTGCGCCCATAGACGCCGACCGTGTCGAGCGTATGCGACTGCATGGTGACGCCTGTGCGCGAGATGAGGCCGAGCGTCGGCTTGATGCCGTAGATGCCGCAGAAGGAAGCAGGACGGATCACGGAACCGCCTGTCTGCGTGCCGAGCGCGAGCGGCACCATCCCGCACGCGACGGCCGCCGCCGAGCCGGAAGATGAGCCACCCGGCGTGTGCTCCAGGTTGTGCGGATTGCGCGTCTTGTTGGGGACGTGCGTCGCAAGCTCCGTCGTCACGGTCTTGCCCATGATGATGGCGCCCGCGCCGCGGAGCTGGGCGATGCAGCCCGCGTCGCGCTCGGGCTGGTGGTCGTTGAAATAGGCGCATCCGTTCTGGGTCGGCATGTCGGCCGTCGCAATGACGTCCTTGATACCGACGGGAATGCCATTGAGTGGACCCGGCGCGCGCCCTTCGCGGCGACGCTCGTCGGCGGCGCGGGCAGCCGCGCGCACGTGCTCGGGGTCGAGGTGGACCCAGGCCTGCACGTCCGCCTCGCGCTCGGCGACGCGTGCAATGAACGCATCGGCGTAGGCGAGGGCGGTCAGTTCGCCGGCCTTCATGCGAGCGGCGGCGTCAGCGGCGGTGAGATCGGCAAGATTGCTCATCTGGATGGCTCCTTCCGAGAGCTGGATGCGCGCATGGCTTCTGCGAGAATGCGGGCAACGTGGCGGGCTGACCGTCCCGTCCCGTCGTGGATTTGGTGGCGGCACGAGAAGCCGTCGGCGACGATGGCCGTTTCGGGCGCGGCCTTGCGCACGGCGGGCAGCAGCGACAGCTCTCCCATCGCCATTGAGGTCTCATAGGTCTCAGCACGGTAGCCGAAAGCGCCGGCCATACCGCAGCAGCTCGACTCGACCGTCTCGACCTTCAGCCCATCGACAAGCTTGAGCGCTTTGCCCACAGCGTCGAAAGCACCAAAGGACTTCTGATGACAGTGGCCATGCAGAAGGACGGCGCCATCGGACTTTGCAATCGCTCCATCGATGCGACCGGCAGCTGCTTCTTCCACAAGGAACGTCTCGAAGAGGCGCGCCTGCTCGCCGATGAGTGCGGCTTCAGCGCCGAATCCCATGCCGAGCATCTCGTCCTTGAGCGTGAAAAGGCACGACGGCTCAAGCCCCACGATGGGCACGCCGCGCTTGGCGAGGGGTAGCAGCGCCGCGATGAGCCGGCGCGCCTCGGCCTTCGCTTCGTCGACAAGGCCAGCCGCGAGGAACGTGCGGCCACAGCAGAGCGGACGCGGCCTCGTACTACCCATCATAAGTACGGAGGCGTAGTGCCACTTCGGCCCGTCGTCCGCGCGAGGCACGATCACACGGTAGCCGAGGCGCGCGAGCACGTCGGCGGCATCGCGCAGGTTGTCCGGCTCGAAGTACGTGTTGAAAGTATCGGCGAAGAGCACGACCTCGCGTCCGTCCGCAGGTCCAATGCGCGCATCCTGACGGAAAACATCGCGCCGCCAGCGCGGCAGCGGCCGTTTAGCTGAGAAGCCAGCCAGCCACTCGCCGAGACGTGCAGCGCCCGGAATGACCTCGCGCAGATTGAGCAGGAATGGAATCTTCGATGCCATGGGCGCATAGCGCGGCAGATAGGCGACCAGCCGATCGTGTAGCGAAAGCCCGCGCTTCTTATTGCGCGCCGCCAGCACCTCGATCTTCATGCGCGCCATGTCGACGCCGGTCGGACACTCGCGCCGGCACGCCTTGCAGGAGACGCAGAGTTTCATCGTCTCCATCATCTCGTCGCTGTCGAAGGCGCCGGGTCCAAGCTGGCCGGAAATGGCGAGACGCAACGTATTGGCGCGTCCGCGCGTGACGTGCTGCTCCTCCATGGTCACGCGATAGCTCGGGCACATGACAGCACCGGCGAGCTTGCGGCACTCGCCGTTGTTGTTGCACATCTCGACGGCGCCCTGGAAACCGCCGCCGGCGCCCGGCCAGGCCGACCAGTCGAGCGCGGGCTCGAAATCCGCGACGCCGTAGTCGGGCTTGTAGCGGAAAAGCGTACGGTCATTCATGCGCGGCGGGCGCACGATCTTGCCAGGGTTCATGAGGCCCGCCGGATCGAAGCGGTCCTTGACCTCCTCGAAAAGCTCGACCGTCCTGCGACCGTACATCATCTCGTGGAACTCGGAGCGCACGAGACCATCGCCATGCTCGCCCGAGTGCGCACCCTTGTACTCCTTGACCATGGCGAATGCCTCTTCGGCGATCGCGCGCATGGTGGCCGCGTCCTTCTCCAGCTTGAGATTGAGCACGGGGCGCACGTGCAGACAGCCCACGGAAGCGTGCGCGTACCACGTGCCCTTCGTGCCGTGCTTCTCGAAAACCGCAGTCAGCCGTTCGGTGTAGTCCGCGAGGTGTTCGAGCGGGACGGCGCAGTCCTCGATGAAGGAGACGGGCTTTCCTTCCGTCTTCATGCTCATCATGATGTTGAGGCCTGCCGCGCGCACGCTCCACACCGCTGCCTGCTCAGCCGGGTTCGAGATCTTCACGACCGCGCCAGGAAAGCCGAGATCGCCCATGAGCTCTTCGAGCCGGTCGAGACGGCGCAGGTTCTCCGCCTGATCGTCCTCGGCGAATTCGACAAGCAGAAGCGCATCCGGCTTGCCGCGTACGTGTGCCTCCATGACGGGGCGGAACATGGCGATGTCGCGCGCCAGCTCGATCAGCGTACGGTCGACGACCTCGACGGCGACAGGCCCGAGCTTCACGATGTGCTGCGGCGCCTCCATCGCAGCGCGGAAGGTCGGGAAGTGGCAGATGCCGAGTGCCTTGTTCTTCGGCTGCGGCCAGAGCTTGAGCTTCACGCGCTCGGTGAGCGCGAGCGTACCCTCGGAGCCGCAGAGCAGTGTTGCAAGATTGAGGGGCGCATTGCGCGGCAGCAGCGCGTCGATGAGATAGCCGCCGACGCGGCGCGAGACGCCAGGGAAGGCGCCGCGGATGTGATCGGCCTCGCGCGCGCCGAGCGCGATGAGATCACGGGCGAGTGCACCGAAGCTTCCATTCGCCTTGTCGAAGGTCGCCGCATCGATCTCGCCGAAGCGCGCCGGCGTGCCATCTGGGAGCAGCGCGTCGATCTCCAGCACGTTGTCGCGCATGATGCCGTAGCGGATCGAGCGCGTGCCGCAGGAGTTGTTGCCGGTCATGCCGCCGATCGTGGCGCGCGCGGACGTCGAGACGTCTACCGGGAAGAAGAGACCCGTCGCCTTGAGTTGACGGTTCAGCTCGTCGAGCGCGATCCCCGGCTCGACGAGGCAGGTTGCCGCCTCGCGATCGACCTCCAGCACGCGCGTCAGGTACTTGGCGAAGTCCACGACCAGCGCCCGGCCGACCGTCTGGCCGGACTGCGAAGTCGCCCCGCCGCGGGGCAACAGGGGCACGCCAGCCTCGCGCGCGATCTGGGCCGCAACACGCACATCCTGCATGGTCTTGGGGACCACCACACCCACTGGCTCGATCTGGTAGATCGAGGCATCGGTTGCATAGCGTCCGCGGGAGAAACGGTCGAACAGGACCTCCCCCTCGATCTCGCGGGCGAGCCGGTCCGCGAGGGCGCGGTTGACGGGAACGTGCTGGTTCATGATGACTTCTGGGCGCTGCAGAACGGGTATTCGGGCCGCACACACGGACAGGGGCCGCCAGTTTCGCTTGACGCCCCTTCTGTGATGCCTCTATCGCGTGGCATACTGTGGACAAGGCTGCAAGTGCCGCCGTGCCGCCCATCGGCAAACCAACCGGGAGAACCCATCCGATGTCCAATGAGCCGCGCCGCGCGGGCCGCCATTTCCTGCAGATCCCGGGGCCCTCACCAGTACCCGACCGTATTCTGCGCGCCATGGACATGCCGGTGATCGATCATCGAGGACCCGAGTTCCAGAAGCTTGGCCGCCGCGTCCTCGACGGCATCAAGAGCATCTTCAAGACGAAAGGTCCCGTGGTCATCTTCCCGGCCTCGGGCACGGGCGCCTGGGAAGCCGCCCTCGTCAATGCACTTTCGCCCGGCGACAAGGTGCTGATGTACGAGACCGGCCACTTCGCCACGCTCTGGAAGAACATGGCGCTGAAGCTTGGCCTCGTCCCCGAGTTCATCGAGACGGATTGGCGCGCGGGCGTCGATGCCAATCGCATCGAAAAGCGCCTCAAGGAAGACACGGCGCGCGAGATCAAGGCCGTCTGTGTCGTTCACAACGAGACGTCGACCGGCGCTACCTCGCGCATCGACGAGGTCCGGAAGGCGATCGATGCGGCCGGCCATCCGGCACTGCTCATGGTGGATACCATCTCCGGCCTCGCCTCGGCCGATTACCGTCACGACGAATGGGGCGTCGACATTACCGTCTCGGGCTCGCAGAAGGGCCTGATGCTGCCGCCGGGCATCTCATTCAACGCCGTCTCGGACAAGGCGATCGCCGCCGCGAAAGCCTCGAACACGCCTAAGCTCTTCTGGTCTTGGGAGGAAATGCTTCCCCACAACAAGAACGGCTACTTTCCGTATACGCCCGCGACCAACCTGCTGTACGGCCTCGCGGAAGCGATCGACATGCTCAACGAGGAAGGCCTCGACAACGTCTTCGCCCGGCACAAGCGCCATGGCGAGGCGACGCGGCGCGCCATTGCCGCCTGGGGCATGGAGAACCTCATTCTCGACGATCGCCATTTCTCGCCAGTGCTGACTGCGGTCGTCATGCCGGACGGACACAACGCCGACACGTTCCGCAAGGTCGCGCTCGATCACTTCGACATCTCGCTCGGTACCGGCCTGTCGAAGGTCGCCGGCAAGGTGTTCCGCATCGGCCACCTCGGCGATATCAACGACCTGACGCTCGTCGGAACGCTCGGCGGGATCGAGATGGCCCTCGCCATCGCCAAGGTGCCGCACAAGGTGGGCGGCGTTGCTGCCGCAATGCAGTATCTCGCCGAGACAGCAAAGCCGTTTCCTTCGTCCTGAGCAGCGCTTGCTGCACTAGAGCGCAGCAGCGGGCACCTGCCGCAGGTTGACTTCGCACCAGAGAAATCGCGATAGTCGATTCGACAGTGTGGCCCACTTCGGGATGGAGATATGAAGGCAATCTTCGGGGTCTCCAGGCTCAGCTTCCGGCACTCAGTCGCCGCGTTCGCGATGCTGATCCTGAGCGTGGCGATCGTTGCCGGATCCGCTCTCGCACAGGGCCCGGCGCAGGCCGAGATGACGACGCGCGCGAAGCAGGCGATCCTCATGGACGCCAACACGGGCGCGGTGCTCTTTCAGCACAATGCCGACGAGCTTGCCCCGCCAGCGAGCATGAGCAAGCTCATGACGCTCGCCGTCATCTTCCGGGCGCTCAAGGAAGGGCGGCTCAAGCCAGAGGACGAGATCCTTTTCAGCGTCAATGCCTGGCGCACGGGCGGCGCGCCTTCCGGCACGTCGGCGATGTTCGTGCCGGTGAATACGAAGGAGCGCCTCGACGAGATCCTGAAGGGCATCATCATTCAGTCGGGCAATGATGCCTGCATCGCCGTGGCCGAGAGCATGGCCGGCAGCGAGGCTGCGTTCGCGAAGATGATGAACGAGGAGGCACGGCGCCTCGGCCTCACCAAGTCGACTTTCCGCAACTCGACGGGGCTGCACGATCCCGAGCATCTGATGACGGCGCGCGAGCTGGCTTTGCTGGCCCGCTATATCATCAAGGAGTATCCGGAGCACTATGCGCTCTTCGGAGAGCGCGAGTTCCGCTACCGCAAGCACCGCTTCTTCAACCGCAATCCGCTGCTGACGCTCGATATCGGCGTGGACGGCCTCAAGACCGGCTTCATCAAGGAAGCGGGCTACGGCCTCGTCGCCTCCGCGAAGCAGGACGGGCGGCGCGTGATCCTCGTGATCAACGGCATGGAGGACGCGCAGGCCCGGCGCAACGAAGCGGTGCGCCTCATCGAATGGGGTTTCAAGGGCTTCGCCGACTTCAAGCTGTTCGATGCCGAGGAAGTGGTGGGGCGCGCGCGCGTGTGGGGTGGCGATCGTATGTTCGTGCCGCTCGTTGGTGCGGGCGAGATCACGGTGCTGCTGCCGAAGGCCCAGTCGACGCAGCGTCTCCAGGCCCAGATCATCTACAATAGTCCGTTGAAGGCCCCGATCAAAAAGGGCGATGTCATCGCCAAGCTGCGCGTCACCACGGCCTCCCAGTCGGTCAACGAGGTGCCGCTGCGCGCCGCAGAAGACGTTCCGCAGGCCGGCGCCATGCGGCGCGGCCTTGACACGCTCGTGCACATGGCGTTCGGCTGGGTGCTCAGGTAAGTCCCGGCGCGCTGCTGCGCGACGCGGATTATGCTGCGGCACGAGGCGCATGACGAGAGTTCCGCAAAGAGCGCCGTTCATCACCTTCGAGGGTGGCGAAGGCGCCGGCAAGACGACCCAGACCCGGCTGCTCGCCGACCGCCTCGCGGCGATAGGCATCGCGTGCGTCGTCACGCGCGAGCCGGGAGGATCGCCCTTTGCCGAGGAGGTCCGTGCGCTGCTGCTCAGCGGGCACTTGCCGCCACGTGGCCCCATGGCCGAGGCGCTGCTGTTCCTGGCCGCACGTGTCGATCATGTCGCCGAAACGATCATGCCGGCACTCGAAGCGGGTCAGTGGGTGATCAGCGACCGCTTCGCGGACTCGACCTTCGCCTATCAGGGTGCGGCCGGCGGCGTGCCGCGCGCGACCCTCGCCGGGTTGCACCACCTCGTACTCGGCGACTTTCGCCCGGATCTGACGCTCATCCTCGACCTGCCGCCCGAGATCGGGCTGGCCCGCGCCGGTGCGCGCGGCCAGAGCGCTGTGGACCGCTTCGAGAGCCGCGAGCTTGCCTATCATGAGGCCCTGCGGCAAGGTTTTCTCGCTATTGCCGCGGAGGAGCCTCAGCGCTGCGCCGTCATCGAGGCCAGCGGATCGCCCGAAGATGTTGCAGCACGCGCCTGGCGGATCGTCGAGGCGCGTCTTCTGAGCAAGGTTGGTTGATGGCACGGAGAGCCGCAGCAGCAGCCGAGACCGAAGCCCTGCCGGAGATCGATCGGCTCGAGGGCTTTCCGCATCCACGCGAGACCGTGACGCTCTACGGCCATGACGCGGCAGAACGCGAGCTCGCCGCCGCGTTCGCAGGCGGGCGCGTCCATCATGCGTGGATGCTGAGCGGGCCGGCCGGCATCGGCAAGGCGACGCTCGCCTATCGCGTCGCCCGCTACGCGCTGGCTGCACCCGAGGAACGCACCGCGGTGGAAGACCGCCTTGCCATTCGCGAGAGCAGCATCGTCGCCTCGCAGGTCCGCGCCCTCTCGCATCCGGGGCTTGCCGTCGTCCGGCGCGCCTACAATCTGCGCAACAAGCGCTTTCCGGCGACGATTCCCGTCGACGAAGTGCGCGAGCTCAAGGCTTTCCTCGGCCGGACCGCCGATGAAGGCACCTGGCGCGTCGTCATCGTCGACAGCGCCGATGAGCTGAACCTCAATGCGGCCAATGCGCTTCTCAAGGCCCTGGAGGAGCCGCCCCGTCGCACGCTCTTCCTGCTGGTCGTTGCCCAGCCTCAGCGCCTGCTCAGGACCATCCGTTCGCGCTGCCGGACGCTGGAGATGTCCCCGCTCGGGCCGGAGGATCTGCGCCGCGCAGCGACCGCCGCCCTCGCAGCCGCCGAGACGGCCCCGCCGGCCGAAACCGACTGGCGGACACTCGAAGCGCTCGCCGAGGGAAGTGTCCGGCGCCTGCTCGAGCTATCGGCATCGGACGGCCTCAGCCTCTATCGCCGGATCGAAACCCTCTTCCAGGGCCTGCCGCGGGTCGACTGGCAGGCCGCGCACGCGCTCGGCGAAGAGCTTGGCAGCGTCGCAGCGGAAGCGCGCTTTGCCCTTTTCTTCGATCTTCTTCTGGGGCTTATCGCGCGGCTCGTGCGGGTGGGCGCCGGCGGGACGGGAAGCGAAAACGATATGGCGATGGCGCGTAAGCTAATTCCCGCGGGCAGGCTTGCCTCATGGGCCGAGCTGTGGGAAACCATCGTCCGCGACAAGGCCGAGACGCTGGCGCTCAACCTCGACCGCAGGATGCTGATCCTCGACACCCTGGCCCGCGTCGAGCGGACCGCCGAGGTCGCCTGAAGCCTTCAGACCAGCGCCGCGATTCGCAATAAATCAACCCGCCGCCGGGTGTCGCGCGCCCGCAGCGAGGCCCACGGAGCACTGACCTCATGAGCGGGCGCACGTCCTTCTACGTCACGACGCCGATCTATTACCCCAATGGCGAGCCGCACTTCGGCCACGCCTATACCTCGATCGCCTGCGATGTGATGGCCCGCTTTGCCCGCCTCGATGGTCGCCAGGTCTTCTTCCTGACGGGCACCGACGAGCACGGCCTCAAGATGAAGCAGAGCGCGATCAAGGAGGGGATCACGCCGCAGGCGCTCGCCGACCGCAATTCGGCGCGCTTCCGCGAGCTGTTCGCCGCCCTCGACATCTCGAACGACGATTTCATCCGCACGACCGAGCCGCGCCACTACGCCGCCTGCCAGGAGCTGTGGCGGCGCATGGCGGACGCCGGCGACATCTATCTCGACAGCTATGCCGGCTGGTACTCCGTCCGTCAGGAAGCCTTCTTCAAGGAAAACGAGACGACCGTCGGACCCGACGGCGTGCGCCGCGAGCCGCTCGGCTCGCCCGTCGAGTGGACGGAAGAGAAGACGTACCGCTTCCGCCTGTCCGCTTACGGCGAGAAGCTGCTCGCGCACTACGAGGCGAACCCGGAGTTCATCCTGCCGCTCGAGCGGCGCAATGAGGTCGTCAGCTTCGTCAAGAGCGGCCTCGAAGACCTTTCCGTCTCGCGTGCCTCACTCGACTGGGGCGTCCCAGTGCCGGGCGATCCAACGCACGTCATGTACGTGTGGATCGACGCGCTGACGAACTACATCACCGCCGCGGGTTTCCCCGACGAGGGCTCGCCACGCTACTCGACGTTCTGGCCGGCCGACGTCCACGTCGTCGGCAAGGACATTCTGCGCTTCCACGCCATCTACTGGCCGGCCTTCCTGATGTCGGCTGGCGTCGCGATCCCGAAGCGCATCTTCGCGCACGGGCTGCTGCTCAGCCGCGGCGAGAAGATGTCGAAATCGGTCGGCAATGTCATCGACCCCTTCGAGATGGCGCGCGAGTTCGGCGTCGACCAGATGCGCTACTTTTCCATGCGCGAGGTGGCGTTCGGGCAGGATGGCAACTACACGCGGGAATCGATCATCAACCGTATCAATGCCGACCTCGCCAATGACCTCGGCAATCTGGCGCAACGCTCGCTTTCGATGATCGCGAAGAACTGCGATGGGAGGGTGCCGCAGCCCGGTGCCTTCTCGCCGGAGGACAATACCCTGCTCGCCGCGGCCGACGACATGATCGCCAAGGCGCGCGAGGCCCTTCGCGTGCAGGCGATCAATCGCTATCTGGAGGCCGTCTGGACCGTGGTAGCGGACGCGAACCGCTACTTCGCCGCCGAGGAGCCTTGGGCCAAGCGCAAGACCGATCCTGCGCGCATGGCGACGATCCTCTATGTCACCGCGGAAGTGGTTCGGCAGGTCGCGATCCTTGCCCAGCCGACGACGACGCGCGCGGCACGTCATCTGCTGGACCTTCTCGCACAGCCCGCCGAAGGGCGCCTGTTCGCGGCACTCGGCGCCGGATCACGTCTCGCGCCCGGCCTCACGCTTCCGGCACCGACCGGCGCCTTCCCGCGCTATGTCGATCCGGCGGAGGCGGCTGAAGCCGCGGCGAAGCCGAAAGGCAAGACGAAGAACTGAGCCTGAAGGCCACGACACGATGCTCGTCGACCATCACTGCCACCTTGACTATCCCGACCTCGCACGTAATCGGGAGGACGTGCTCGCGCACGCCAAGGCTGCAGGTGTCGGCCGGATGGTCACGATCTCGACACTGATCCGCAACTACGACATCTACCGCGAGATCGCCGAGGCGAATCCCGAGGTCTTCTTCACCGTCGGCACGCACCCGCACCGCGCACACGAGGAACTCGACATTCCAGTCGCCGAGATCACGCGCCTTGCTGAGCATCCGAAATGTGTCGGCATCGGCGAAGCCGGCCTCGACTACTTCTATGACAAGTCACCGCGGCCGGCTCAACGTGAAGGCTTCCTCAAGCACATTGCGGCGGCGCGCGAGAGCGGCCTGCCACTCGTCATCCACTCGCGCGATGCGGACGACGACACCGCGGCGATCCTCGAAGAGGAAATGCAGCGCGGCGCCTTCAAGGCCGTCCTGCACTGTTTCACGGGGGGCGCGGACCTCGCGCGGCGTGCCGTGGCAATCGGCCTCTATGTCTCCTTCTCGGGCGTCATAACTTTCAAGAAGAACGACGCGCTGCGCGCCATTGCCGCCGAGGTACCCATGGACCGCGTCCTCGTCGAGACGGATGCGCCGTTCCTGGCACCCGAGCCCTTCAGGGGAAAGCGGAACGAGCCGGCCTATGTCGTGCATACAGCCGCCGCCCTTGCCCGCGTGAAGGATGTGTCGGCCGAGGAGATCGCCCGCATAACGACGGAGAACTTTCACCGCCTCTACGCCAAGACTCCACGCACGCTTTCCGAAGGCGCGGCAGTATGAGCGGCAAGCTGACGCTTCTCGGCACGGGTTCGTCCGGCGGCGTGCCGCGGCTCGGCAACAACTGGGGCGCCTGCGATCCGGCCAACCCGAAGAACCGCCGGCGCCGCTGCGCGGCCCTTGTCGAGCGCATCTCGGGGCGCTCGCGTACGCGCGCGCTCGTAGATGCGCCACCGGATTTGCGCGAACAGCTTCTCGACGCCGAAGTGGGTACGATCGACGGTGTGCTCTTCACGCACGATCATGCCGATCACACGCATGGCATCGATGATCTGCGGATGCTCGCCTACAACGCCAAGCGCCGAGTCGACGTGCACTTCGACGTGGCGACGCGCACCTCACTCTACGAGCGGTTCGGCTACTGCTTCGAAAGCCCGACCGGCAGCATGTATCCGCCGATCCTCAATGGCCATGTCATCGATCCGCCCAGTGTCGTGCGCATCAACGGCGGCGCCGGGCCCGTCGACGCGATCCCGGTCGTGCAGGCGCACGGCGACGCCTTCTCGCTCGGCTTTCGCTTTGGCGACATCGCCTATTCGCCGGACATCAGCGGGCTTTCGACCGAGGCACAAGATCAGCTCCGCAACCTCGATGTCTGGATCGTCGATGCCCTGCGCTACATTCCGCACCCGAGCCATTTCACCGTCGCGCAGGCCCTCGAATGGATCGAGATCCTGAAGCCGAAGCGTGCCATTCTCACGCATCTGCACGTCGATCTCGACTACGCCACGCTGAAGCGCGAGCTGCCAACGCACGTCGAACCGGCCTATGACGGCATGAGCCTCCACTTCGAGTGGCCAACGGCCTGATGGCCGCCAGAGCGGACCCCGCCTCAGCCCTTGCCGCGGGTCCCCGTATCGCCAGGGCGCGCGTGCTCCTCGAGATAGGCGATCATGGCACCGGCGACATCGATGCCGGTCGCCTGCTCCATACCCTCGATGCCCGGCGAGGAGTTTACTTCGATCACCAATGGCCCGCGTTTGGAGCGCAGCATATCCACGGCTGCAACGTTGAGGCCCAGACTCTCCGTGGACTTGAGCGCGGTCTGGATTTCTTCTGGCGTCAGCTCGACGGCCTCGGCCTTTCCGCCGCGGTGCAGGTTCGAACGGAACTCGCCCTTGCGACCTGTCCGGCGCATGGCCGCCACGACGCGCTTGCCGACCACGAGCGCGCGGACATCCGTGCCCATGGCCTCGCTGATGAACTCCTGCACGAGGATGTCGACATTGGCGGCGCTGAAGGCCTCGATCGTCGATTTGGCCGAGGCCTCGGTCTCTGCGAGAATCACGCCCATGCCCTGCGTGCCCTCGAGCAGCTTGATGACGACCGGCACACCGCCGACCTCCGCCAGCACTTCGAGCGCTTTGCGGGGGCCATGAGCGAAAGCGGTCGCCGGCAAACCGACACCCGCCCGCGCCAGGAGTTGTAGCGCGCGCAGCTTGTCGCGCGCTCTGCCGATCGCGACGCTCTCGTTGAGCGAGAACACGCCCTGCATCTCGAACTGGCGTACAACGGCGAGACCGTAGTGCGTGATCGAGGCGCCGATCCGCGGGATGACGGCGTCATAGATCGGCAGCGTCTTGCCACCGTAGCGCAGCAGCGGATTGTTCGATGTGATGTTCACGTGCACGTGGAGCGTGTTGATGACATCGATCGTATGGCCGCGCCTGCGCGCCGCCTCGACAATGCGCCGATGCGAGTAGAGGCCCGGATTGCGCGCCAGCATAACGAGCTTCATCGAATGCGCTCCGAGGTACGGCAGACACAGCAATCGGCGAGCGCCAGCAGCGCTATGCGCCGCTGGTAGCCGAGCCAATGCTCAGGGTGAGACATACCACGCGAGAGCCGGGCGTAAAGCGCACTCGCCGGCAAACGTCGGCGCGTCGCCACGGTTTCCAGGGGATCGGGTGCCTAGCGGGAATCTGCCGGCGTCGCGACGAGAGCGCCTGCACCTTCGGCCGCGTCGGCCGCCGGGTCGATCGCCGCGTGCATGAGCAACGCCCCACCGATGCTCAAGGCACCGATGGTGACGATGCAGATCAGCAGACGCAGCAGCAGTGACCGCCCCGAAAATGTACTCCGGGGCCGGCCGTCAAGGACGGTGTTGGTCATGAACATTCCCGACGAGGCGCACAAAGTTGAGGATGGCGCCTCCGATATCTCCATTCGCACTTCGAATCAGGCTTGATCAAGGCATCTGAGCGTCGCGAATCATGTGTCTCGCAAACCGTAGCGTAGAGGCCACAGCTGGGCCTGGCTAAGGGTGTGCGAGACGGCGACCGAGCAGCAGGATCGCCGCGAGCGGCACGACCAGGCCAATCGCGAAAACGATGGCAACGAGCAGCGCCAGTTCACCATAGGCACCGCGGTCCACCGGGAAGAGCAGGTTCAGATACTTCGTCTGCAGCGAGCCCGCGACAAGGGCGAGGTTCATCAGAGAGGCCATCAGCGCGAACCACGTAGCGCGGTGCCCTGCGGGTGCGTTGACCGCGACCAGCGTCAGCAGCGGGATCATGCTGACCTGGGCAAGCGGCGACTGGGCCGCTGCATCGATGAGCGCGATCGAGCGCGCGCCCATGCCGAGAACGCGGTCGGTCCACTCATAGGCGCCCGTGACAAGGATCAGGTTGGGAATCGCGAGCACGCCGCCGAACAGGGTCAGCCAGAGCAGCACCCGCACCACCGGCAGGCGCGTAACGGCATCGGCGAGCAGCCAGGCCGCCGCAAGCCCAATGGCCGCTCCGATCTGCTGGAGCACGCCGAAGAAGGCCTGGTCGAAGCCCAGTACGTCGATGCTGAACCACGTGTAGCCCTGACCGACGCTCGGCGTCGCCCGGAAGACGAAGATGATAATGGCGGCAATGACGATGTGACGTTGTGCTTCGGGAGGGACGTGCGCGATCACGCGCTTGAGCATCGCGACAATGATGACGATCGAGACGAGAAACACGATCTCCTGCGCCGCCGGCAGGCCGGCCACGGCAATCGCCGTCACCGTCAGACCGAAGGCGAGCCCGCCGCCGAGAATGCGCCAGTCGATGTCGCGGGTCTCGCTCGTCTCGAGGCGCACGAGCAGCGCCCCCGTGATCGAGATCAGAGGAATGACAAGGCCGATCAGGAACACCGTTGTGTAGCCGAGGTGCTGCGCGAGAAAACCCGAAAGCCCGGCCACGGTGAAAATACCGAGCGACAGTGCGAGGCGCCCGAGCACCTGGACCATACCGAGATCGCGCGTGACATCCGCCTCGGGACGCGGCGTGCCGTCTGCCTCGTGCCGGCTCACGACCTCGGTGCTCATGGCATCGGCGACCACATCCTGAAGCACGACGCCGGTCACGGTAATGAGCTGTGACGCGATGTAGATCGTGTTTGGATGCACGGTCGGAAACGTGCCGGCAGCGGCGGCCGCCAGCAGCAGCAGGCCGAGGGCAATGAGTGCAGCCCCGATGAACACGTAGATGCGGCGCTGCGAGCCGAAGATCGGCACGGCATCGACCAGCTCGCCGAAGACCATCTTCACGGCCCAGGGCAGGCCGAGCCAGACCGCGAGCGCTGCGAGATCGGCGGGCGTCAGCGTCAATGCGGCCTTGACCCAGAAGTCCTGCGCTACCGCGACAATGCCGAGCGCACCATAGGCGAAGTAGATCATCAGCAGCGGGAGGTAGTGCAGGCGGATCGCGCGGATCGGGGTCAGCAGCGCTGCCTCGAGTTGCGCGCGCAAATAGCTCTTGACCGCCGGCTCGGCTTTGCTCGCTTCGATGGCGCGCTCCTCTGTCATGCTATGGGGCGCCGCCCTCGACGAGCGCCAGCCACTCCTCCTCGCTGAGGACCGTGACACCGAGCTCGCGCGCCTTGTCGAGTTTCGAACCCGCCTCGGCACCGGCGATCACGTAGTCCGTCTTGTTCGAAACGGAGCTCGCGACCTTCGCACCGGCGCGCTCGGCCCGCGCCTTGGCCTCGTTGCGCGACATTTTCTCGAGCGTCCCCGTGAACACGACCGTTTTTCCCGTGACGGCGGATGCGACCGTCGCCTGGCGGACGTAGGGCTGGATCTCGATTTCATCGAGCAGGTCCTTGACGACCTTTTGATTGTGCGGCTCGTCGAAGAAGTCGATCAGCGAGTCGGCGACGACCTCGCCGATGC
>CAUJKI010000001.1 GCA_963205015.1 Pseudomonadota bacterium | reverse complement strand
GCCGAGGATTGGTACCAAGTCAGCGCGCGTAAGACCATGCTGGTCCATAAGATGGCGAAGCAAATCCGCGGTGCTCGGCGGCCGGCGCGGCCACTTGCTCTCCTCGTAAGCGGCGATCAGGCGAGCCTGTGCTTCGAGCCGCGCCAGATCGGCCGGATTCGTCGAATCCCAGAGCCTGTCGACGAGGTCGCGGGCACGCGCAAGCTCGGCATCGCTATCGATCAGGATCAGAGTCGCATCCATTACACCGCCTCCGCGTCGATCTCATCATATTCGGCATGCGTTCCGAAGAAGCGAATCGCGACCACACCTGCTTGGTACTGTATTCGCGCGACCAGCCGATAATCGTTACCCTTGATGTTGAACACGACGCGGCCGCCTTTCAGAATGCTCGCCTTTGGGTGCGACGCTTTGACATCCTCCGGCGTTCGCCATTGCGCATGGCCGACAACATGAAGCCAGGCTCCGTATTGCGACCGCGCACTCTTGATCCCCTTGTGACCGGCATGGCGGGCGAAATAGGTCTCGACCACCTCCGTGCCGATCACGATCATTGTTCACTTGTGGCACGAAATTCCAAAAATTGGAAGAAGCTTACATGCCGCGCGTGCCCATGCGCACAGCCCGCGCGAGATCGGCCGCGATCTGTGTGCGGCTCGCCTGGAAGGCTGCCGGACTCGGCGTCTGGATCACGACGTTGACGACCGGCTGGGCGGTTGAGGCGCGCTCTGCATAGCGACGCGTCTCCTCGCGCGAGAGGACGCGTTCCCCGCGCTGCAGGATGGCAGGGACCTCGTCGGGATTGAGAAACGCGCCGTCATGGAGACGCGGTGCTGCTCGAAACACGCTTGCCGGAACGAAGCGCATCGGAGCCACGTCTCCTGCGACCCCGCCCAGGTGATAGATCGGTGACCCGAACAGGCGCGCTGCCGAGACGACCGGCCCGAGGCCCGTACCGCCACCTCCGAACAAGCTGCCGAGGAGGCCGCCAGCCGTCGACAGGGTCGGTGCACTCGTTCCAAACAGTAGGTTCTTGAGCGGATTGAGCACGGCGAGCTTGAGCAGCTCGCGGTGAATGTCGGCGATCGCCGCGCGGCCGGCATCGAGCCAGGATTGCCAGTCGCGCTGGCCCTGCACCAAGAGGTCGGCGACACGGTTCATCGATGAATCGAAGACGCTCTGCCAGCCCTGCACCAGTTCTCGCGCGCGATCGAGCTGCGCGTTGAGAGCAGCTTGCCGTCCGGCATTGGCGAGGATCATCTGCCCTTCGGCGCTTGCGGCGGAAATGCCCTGCCGGCGCAGGTCCTGTTCGGCCTTGAGACGGGCAAGGAACTTATCCTTCTCCTCGACGCTCTTGCCGATGAAGGCGATTTCCGCCTGCGTCTGCTCGATGGCGAACTGCTGGTCGCGCACATAGTCGCGGATGAAGCGCGCGGTCTCGGCGAATACGCGCTGCCGCGCTTGCTGCACCGAGAGCGCAGCCTGTTCCGGCGTGACCGACTGGCCGATCAATTCGATGCGGGCGCGCTCGGCCTCCAGCGCCGCGCGCTGCGCCGGCGTCGTCGCATTGATCAGCGCGATTTCGATCTGCTGAAGGCGGAGCTTTCGCTCCTGCGGGTCGAGGAATCGGATATTTTCGCCGGAATAGCTCTGCAGCGTCTGCGTCACGCGCCGATAGGCGTTCTCGACGTCCCGCAGATTGTCGACGTGACGCGCGGCAAGTGGGTCTTCGAGCAGACGGCCGAGCGAGGAGCGCAAGCCTTCGAGCTGGCGGATGGTCTCGGCGCCGGGGACGACCTGACGAACCGCGTCACCCACCTTGAGCGAGAGTTCGCGTGCATCCGCCTCGATGCGGCCGATGTCCGCTTGCCTACGGGCGTCGGCGATCTTGGCACGCAGTTCATCGGCTTGCCGCCGCAGATTGGCGAGCACCGAGGACGGCGCGCCGCCCCCGCGCGAGAGCGCGGCCAGCTGCTGTTCGATCCGGGCAAGTTGCTCCTCCGGACTCCCGCCGCCACTTGCCCGGTCGATGGCCCGTCCCACTGCGTCGAAAGCATTGGAAGCAGCGCGCTTGACCGCGTCCCAGGCCCGGCTCAGCGCGGTCGTCGCAGCTTCCGCATTGGCAAGGTTGCCGCGCATCGCATCGAGCAGGACGCGCTGGGCGGATGTGCGGTCGTTCTGCTCGACCAGCCGGCGGATGTACTGGCGGGTCCGGTCGTCAAGGAAGCCAAGCTGATTGTTGAGGGTCTCTGCGCCGCGGACCGGATCGGCGAAGGCGTCGGCGAGCGCCTTGACCGCACCGTCCACATCGGTCCCGACTGTCACGGCATAGTTCTTGGCGACGGCGATCAGGCTCTCGAAGTGCTCCTTGCCGACCCTGCCGGTCCGCAAGAACGCGATCGCCATGTCGCGCGCGGCGGCGACCGATACATTGCCCGCACTCGCGCCCGCCGCCACGATGCGGTTGATGTCGCCGATCGTTGCGCCCGCGATGCGGCCGGCCCCGAGCAGCGCAGCCTCGACCTGCTTCTGGTGCCGCAGGAAGGTCTCGTAGGCGGTTGCCGCTCCGACGGCAATGCCAATGATCGCTCCGGCGGCGAAGCGCGCGGGTGTGACGATAGATGTGATCGCCTCAGTGACGCCCTTGATCGTGCCGGTCACGCCGACCGGACCCATGACCTGGGCGATTTGCGAACCTTGCTGGATCAGCACCATCAAGGGGCGTTGGCCCGACGCAAGGCTAACGAAAACGTCATTGAGCTGATAGCTCAGATTCGTCAGCTGCGCGGCCGTGAGGCGCGACTGACCGCCGACGCTGCCAAGCGATCGTGCGGTCGCCT